>CANRFS010000100.1 GCA_947629965.1 uncultured Clostridia bacterium | reverse complement strand
ACAGAAAAGCTCCAAAATGAAATACAGAAATTATTTCCAACTGCAAGTACAATAAGAATGGATATAGACACTGTAAGCAAGAAAAATTCACATGAAGAAATACTAAATAAATTTAAAAATGAAAATATTGATATGCTAATAGGAACACAAATGGTAGTAAAAGGACACCATTTTCCAAATGTAACATTAGTTGGAGTAATTGCAGCAGATAGTAGTTTAAATATTGAAGATTATAGAGCAAATGAAAGAACATTTGATATACTTACACAAGTAGAAGGAAGAGCTGGAAGAGAAAAAGAAGGAAGAGTAATTGTGCAAACATATAATCCAGAAAATTTCGTAATAGAGTGTGCAAAGAAACAAGACTATGATGAATTTTACAATACAGAAATAGAACTTAGAAAACAATTGAAATATCCACCATTTTGCGATATAATAATGTTTGGAATAAGTTCTAATAGCAAAGAAGAAGTAGAACAAGCATCAAAAAAATTACATAATATATTAGAAATAAATTGCAAAAAATATAATGCAAAATTAGATATATATAGACCAGTAGTATCTCCAATAAGCAAAATAAAAAATAAATATAGATGGAGAATAATTGCAAAATGTAATTTAAATAATACAATTGTAAATTTAGTAAATACTACATTAGATGAATATTATAAACTAAAATTTAAAAATACGAGGGTAATAGTAGATGTTAATCCAAACAACTTAAGCTAGGGGGGAAAAATATGGCAATTAGAATAATAAGAGAAGAAGGAGACGAAATACTAAAAAAGAAATCCAGAGAAGTAGAAAAAATTGATGAAAAAATATTAGAGCTAATAAAAGATATGTTAGAGACGATGCACAAGTTAAATGGCGTAGGCCTTGCAGCAGTCCAAGTTGGAGTTCTAAAAAGAATAGTAGTTATAGATATATATGAGGAAGGAGTAGAGCCATATATATTAATAAATCCAGAGATAATAAAAACAAAGGGAGAACAAACAGTAGAAGAAGGATGTCTTAGCTTTCCAAATAAGTTTGCGAAAGTGGTAAGACCTAAAGAAGTTGTAGTAAGAGCTTTAAATGAAAAGGGAGAAAAAATAGAAATTAAGGGGAAAGATTTACTTGCACAAGCAATATGTCATGAAGTAGATCATTTAAATGGAGAAGTTTTTATTGATAAAATAATACCAGGAACACTTGAAATAGTTAATAATTAATTATTCATTATAATATATAGGAGGTAAAAAATTTGAAAGTAATATTCATGGGAACACCAGATTTCGCAAGGGATTCTTTAGTAGCAATTTATGAAAAAGGACATGAAATATTATCAGTTATAACAGTTCCAGATAAACAAAAAGGAAGAGGCATGAAACTTGTGTATAGTGAAGTGAAAGAATATGCACTTGCTAAAAATTTAGAGATTCTTCAGCCAGATAAATTAAAAGAAAATACAGAAATTATAAAAAAAATAAAAGATATGAATCCAGATGTTATATGCGTTGTAGCATACGGAAAGATACTTCCAAAAGAAATACTAGAAATTCCTAAATACGGCTCGATAAATGTTCACCCATCATTGTTACCAAAATACAGAGGATCTGCGCCAATACAATGGGCTATTCTTAATGGAGATAAAAAAACTGGAGTAACAACTATGTATTTGAATGAAGAAATGGACGCAGGAGATATAATCTTGCAAAAAGAAGTTGAAATAGAAGAAAATGAAACTTCAGGAGAACTATGGAATAGACTTTCTAAAATAGGAGCAGAGCTTTTAGTAAAAACATTAGAAAAAATTGAAAAGCAAACAGCACCAAGAAAAAAACAAGGAGATGAATTTACTATAGCCCCAATGCTTAATAAAGAAATAGCAAAAATAGACTGGGAGAATAAAACAGCAAAAGAAATAAAAAACTTAGTAAGAGGCTTAAATCCAATAATGGGTGCATATAGCACACTTAATGGTAAAAAAATAAAGTTTTGGAATGTAGATACAATAAGTGTAGATAAATTCATAGAAAAATTTCAAGAGTTTAAGGATTATGAATATAGGTTTTCAGAAATAGAACCAGGAACTATTTTATATATAGATAAAAAAGTAGGAATATATATAATGACAAAAGAAGAAATATTGTTAGTTTTAGAAATGCAAGGAGAAAATGCAAAAAGAATGTCAGCACCTGATTTCTTAAGAGGAAGCAACATAAAAGTAGTAGACAAATTTGAATAACTCTAAAATATTTAAAAAAGTTAGATTTATATCTAGCTTTTTTCATATTTAGAGAGCATAAGTCCAATTATAAAAGATATAATAAGTAATAATATTGAAATAATTCCATGTATATCAAATGTAAAACCAGGATAAATTACAAATATAGAACCAAGGATAAACCCAATAATTCCAAAATAAGTATAAGATTTTACAAACTTAAATAAGAAATTAATTAAAAATAAAAATAAAGTTCCACCAATAAGAAGACCAACCCCGATAGGCAAAAGAATAGATAAATTCAATGTAGAAATTGCAGATAAATATATTTGATACAAACCAAGCATCATAAGTATTACAGTTTTGCTAACACCGGGGACAACTATACCAGCAGACATTAAAGCACCTGCAATAATTAAATAAGAATTAGAATTAATATATGAAGTTATATTTAAAGTATCTTCTAATGCAACAAGATAAATACTAAAAGAAAAAGTAATAAGCATGCAAAGGATGTGAATTAATGTTATTTTTTTTACATTAGATTGTTTTACCACTAACTTTATACTACCTAAAATTAAACCAATAAAAATAAAAGAAGTTTCCATACAAAATTTATTGAAAAGTAATTTAAGTAGATTTCCAAAAATAAAAATCCCAATAAAAGTACCAACAGCAATTGGCAAAATAAACTTCAAATTATTTTTCACATCATTAAAAAAATGTAAAATGCTATCTATAATTTTTTCATACAAACCAAAGCAACATAAAAAAACTCCGGCTACTAATTCCAGGAAGTATTGCACCTGCACCAATTAAAATACCTGCAAAAAAATTAGACATAAACTTTCTCCAACAAAAAGATTAATAAATTACAATTTATATTCAAGTTAATTTTATTCATTTATATAAAAAATATAATAATTTTTTAAAACACGGCAAACCTAAATATGAGGTGATTTTTTTATGTTTATACCAAAAGCAATATATTATGAACCAAAATCTCGAGAATACGAATTAGGTAAAAGATTATTAGACACCTATGAAAAACAAGGAGTTACATTAATTCCAATAGAAAATCATAATAATATTGAAGAAATGAGAAAAAAACAAAATTCAGAATTTGCAAATATGAAGCAAAATATAATAATAGGAATTAGAAAAACGCATAAATTTGTTCCAAATCATAAAGTATCCGATTTTTTAGTACCATATACATCATCAGGTTGCACAGCAATGTGTATGTATTGCTATCTTGTTTGCAACTATAATAAATGTGCATATTTAAGATTATTTGTTAATAGAGAAGAAATGCTAGATAAAATAATAAAAGTTGCAAACCAAAGTGATAAAGATTTAACATTTGAAATAGGTAGCAACAGCGATCTAATATTAGAAAATACAATTACAAATAATTTAGAATGGACTATTGAAAACTTTAATAAATCTGAAAAAGGATATTTAACATTTCCTACTAAATTTGATATGGTTGACCCAATATTAAATTTAAATCATAATGGAAAAATAATTGTAAGGATGAGTATGAATCCAGAAGAAATAATAAACAGAGTAGAATTCGGAACATCGAGGTTAAATAATAGAATTAAAGCTATAAACAAGCTTAAAGAAGCGGGATATAAAGTAGGAATATTAATTGCACCAATAATATTAGTAGACAATTGGAAAATGCTATATGAGGAACTTATAAAAAAACTATCGGAAGAATTAAGTGAAAAAGTAAAAAAAGAAACAATATTCGAATTAATATTTATGACATACAGCTATGTTCATAAAATGATAAACAGGGAGGCTTTTCCAAATGCAATAGATTTATTTAATCCAGATATTATGACAGGTAGAGGAAAAGGAAAATACATGTATAAAAAAGAAATAAGAGAAGATGGAGAAGAGTTTTTAAGGAATACAATGAAAAAATATCTACCAAATAGCAGAATTTTATATATTGTTTGAGAAAATTCTAGAGATAATCTCTTTTTGCAAAATAAAAAGAGGGATTGCCTCTAGAATTTTTTAACAACAAAACTAAGATAAGCTATATAGAATAAAATAATATGTAAATTTATACATAGATAAATTGGTAATAATCATTGCCAAAGAGAATATTAAGAATTTATAATAAAAAAGAAAAAAGACTAAATTTAGTCCGTCCAAAAAAAGAAAAAAACAAATGAAGGAGAGAAAAACACATATGAAAGAAGAAACAAAAATGCGAAAAAAAGTAGGAGCCAAAGGCATAACTCTAATAGCCCTAATAATCACAATAATAGTAATGTTAATACTAGTAGCAGTAACAGTAAGTGTAGCATTAAACGGAGGATTGATTGGAAAAGCACAGGAGGCAAAAACAAAAACAGAAGAAGTCCAAATACAAGAAAGAGATATATTAACAGGAAGAATAAAAATAGGAGGAACATGGTACGATTCACTAGATAAATATTTAGCAGGAGAAAAATCAGAAGATCAAAGTGATGGAACAACTGGTGGACCACAAGGAGGACGACCAACATATGAAGAAGCAAGTAAAACAGAAGGATTTTTAGATGAAAATGCAGATTATATAGAAGGAGGAAAAACAGCAGTAATCCCAAAAGGATTTAAAATCTCAGATGTAGCA
>CANRFS010000099.1 GCA_947629965.1 uncultured Clostridia bacterium | reverse complement strand
CTTCCAGCAGTTGAAACATTAGGTAGTGCATCAGTTATATGTTCTGATAAAACAGGAACACTAACACAAAATAAAATGACAGTAGAAAAAGTATTTTGCGATGGAGCATTAGTAAATTTAGATGATTCAAAAGAAATGATAGATATTAAAAAACTAGTATATACAAGTATGTTATGCAATGACACAAAAATATCTAATAATAACGAGCTTACCGGTGATCCAACAGAAACAGCATTAGTAGATATGGCATTTAAACTAGACTTTGATCCTTCTGTATATGGAAGGTTTCCAAGAGTATCAGAAATACCATTTGACTCAGATAGAAAATTAATGACAACAGTACACGAAGAGGATGGCATGTATGTAGTATATACAAAAGGCCGGAGTAGATGAGCTTTTATCAGTTTGTAATTCGTACATATTAGACGGAGATATAAAGAAAGATTTAGATGAGTATAAAGAAATAATTAGAAAATATAATATGGAAATGGCACAAGATGCTTTAAGAGTACTAGCAATGGGATATAAAGTATTAGACCATAGACCAACAGCGGAAGATAAAGCAAATTTAGAATCAGATTTAACATATATTGGTATGGTTGGTATGATAGATCCACCAAGGCTAGAAGTAAAAGATGCAGTAGCAAAATGTAAATCAGCTGGAATAAAAACAGTAATGATTACAGGAGACCATAAAATTACAGCAACAGCGATAGCCAAAAGTTTAGGAATATTAGAGGATGAATCAGAAGCAATAACAGGAACAGAATTAGAAGAAATGAGTGATGAAGACTTAATTAAAAATGTAAGGAAATATTCTGTTTATGCAAGAGTATCACCAGAGCATAAAGTAAGAATAGTAAAAGCATGGCAGGCAAATGGAGAAATAGTTGCAATGACTGGTGACGGAGTAAATGATGCACCATCACTTAAAATTGCAGATATAGGTTGTGCAATGGGAGTAGTAGGAACAGATGTTGCAAAAGAAGCGGCAGATGTTATTCTAACAGATGATAATTTTGCAACAGTAGTATCAGCAGTAGAAGAAGGAAGAAGAATATATGATAATATATTAAAAGCAATACAATTTTTACTATCAAGTAATATAGGAGAAATAGTAGTATTATTTGTAGCGATATTAATAACACCACTTTTGTCAAAAGCATTTAATATTGATATTACTTTAATAGAAACTCTGCTTCCAATACACATATTATGGATAAACTTAGTAACAGACTCACTTCCAGCATTAGCACTTGCAGTTGATCCTGCAGCAAAAGATGTAATGCAAAGAAAACCACAAAAAAATAAAAAAGGAATATTCACAAAAGGAATGACATGGAGAATAGTATATCAAGGAATAATGATAGGATTAATTACACTTGCAGCATTTATAATAGGACTTACAACTCCAGACAAATCACCAGAAGAAAAAGTAAAAATTGGCCAAACAATGGCATTTTATGTACTTGCACTTTCAGAACTAGTTCATGTATACAATGTAAGAGATAATAAGAGATCAATATTCAAAACAGGGATATTTAACAACAGCAAATTAATACTAGCAACTGTTGTATCAGCAGGATTAATGTTTGTACTACTTGCATCACAAGGTTTAAGAAATGTGTTTAGTTTAGCAACACTTCCAGCAATGCACATAGTAGAAATAGTACTTCTAGTATTTGCACCAATAGTAATAGTAGAACTATTAAAACTGTTGAAAATAAACACAACAAAAGATGAAATGTAATCTAAAACGGCAAAAAAGGGGACAGACCCCTTTTTTGCCATTTTAATTAAAAAGAGAAAAAATAATTTTAGAAACAAAATTTACTTAAAATTACTTGACAGAAGCAATCTAAAATGCTAAAATAAACTTTGTCAGCTAAATATATGCGGATGTGGCGGAACTGGCAGACGCGCTGGTCTTAGGAACCAGTGCCATTGGCGTGGGGGTTCAAGTCCCTTCATCCGCACCACAGTAAGAAAAAGAGGCTTTTTACAGCCTCTTTTTTATGGTATTTTTTTATAGAAGTAATGCAATAGAATTTTATTATTATAATTATGTACTTATTTTTATCATACATCTGTAATTACATACTTTTTAATTAAGGTAAAAATAGTTAAAACTATTGTGAAGTTTTATAAAATTTATTATAATTATCATATAATTACTAATTTGTTTAAGAAATGGAGATGTAAGGTATGAAAGTATTATTGGTAAATGGAGGACCTCATAAAAATGGATGTACATATACTGCATTAAGTGAAATAGCAAAAGAATTAAATAATGAGGAGATTGAAACTGAAATATTTTGGATAGGTACAAAACCTATAGCTGGATGCATAGCATGTCATAAATGTTCTGAAATAGGAAAATGTGTATTTGATGATGTTGTAAATGAATTTGCACAAAAAGCTAAAAAAGCTGATGGATTTATTTTTGGTAGTCCTGTTCATTATGCAGCAGCTTCAGGAGCAATTACATCATTTATGGATAGACTTTTTTATTCGAACTTTTCAAATCCAGATATGTTTAGGCTAAAACCTGCAGCTGCAATAGTATCAGCAAGAAGAGCAGGAACAACTGCTACTTTTGATCAATTAAATAAATATTTTACTATGAATCAAATGCCTATAATTTCATCAAGATATTGGAATATGGTACATGGTGGAAATCCTGAAGAAGTAAGAAAAGATAAAGAAGGAATGCAAATAATGAGAATACTTGGTAAAAATATGGCTTATTATTTAAAATGTATTGAGGCTGGAAAAGAAAAAGGTGTAAAACCACCAATAATGGAGAAAATTACGTTTACAAATTTTATTAGATAAACAAATGAGTAAATTTCTTGACTTTAAATTTAAAAAATATTATACTATAAGTAGTTGATTTATATCATTGAAGGAGGTTAATTTAACATGCAATTAAATTATATAAATTCTGGTCTTTATTATCAAAGCCGGTGATGGCATGAGGTTTTCTATATATTATTATACAAACATAAAAGGTAGAAGAGTTATATTAGAGAGACTTATTGCACCGGATTATTCTAGCCGGCAGTGATAATATACTGGTTGATTCGATTTTTAATGTAATTGATTGTGGCAACGATGAAGAACATTTTAAAGAAGAAATAAGAAATATAAAAGAAAGAGAAAATGAATGTGAAAGTTATCATCCACTTTCAAATTTTTCATCATTATACGAGGATATAGCATCTTTACAGACACAATATGGAAGAGAAGTTAATTTATCATTGGTCAATATGAACATATATTTCGAAAAACCTGATACAACAGACGATGAAAAAAATATTTGGGATTATCTTTTAGAACAAAAAGTTTTAGAATTAACATGGGATAGAAACAACCAGTTAGAAAAAGTAATTCAAAAAAATCCCAATGATTATGATATAGAAACATATATATCAAAATATGAAAATCAAACAGGAAAAAAAGTAAGTGAAATGCAAATACAAGAATTAAAAGAACTTAATAAAATAATTCAGGAAGGAATACTATTGGGCAAATACAATTTACAAGATTATAGAAATTTTTTAAGTGCAATTCCAGATTTATTGAGTAGAAAAAAAGTCTTAGCAATTGGGTCTATATGTAATGGTGACTTTCTTAATACATCGAGCGATGCTATAGACAAAATGCCGTCTGCAGAAGAAATTGCTTACTATACTACATATAGTTATATACGTCGTCCTGTGAATTTTAAGATATATGATTCAGCAAATATTTGTAAGAGAATGAGACCACTATCACGCGAAGAATTATGTATAGTACCTATAGATTTTAAACCATCTGAAATTGATGAAATAAAAAAAACAGGATTTTTAAAGCTAATAAAAGGAGGGTTATTACGTCATTTAGACTGTGTTGCTATGGATAGAAATGGTATCTTCTATCTAGCTAATAAAGATGAAACTCGTAAACTACTATTTAATATTGAGAAAAAACATTCTGCAGGTGAAATAGGAAGAGGCATTGCAGGTGTTAGACCAGGTTATGTCGAGGAAGCATTAAAAGCTCTTACTGGGTCAGAAGGTTCAAAAGAAGAAAATTATACAAAAGAAAATCAGGAGGGAAAATGATAAATAATCAATATAGTGAAGCTATTGCCGAAACATTAGATATACTAAATCATACTCAACAAGAAGATGTATTAAAAATATCTCCTAAATTTATGGAATATTTAAAAAACAATGCTTCTCAAACATATATATCAAATTTAGATCATACAAAAGAAATAAAGGATATGCAATTAAATCCAAAAACAAAAGCAATTTTAGCAATAATTTATAAAAAATTTTGGTGTAATGAAGAAGAAGCTAAAGCTTTTGATAATAAAATAAAGCAAAATGAACTAAATTATCAGTTAGAATTAAAAAGAAAATATAGTGATAATAATTTATTTAAAAATAAAAAAGAAAATTTAAACACTTCAAAAAGCATTGCTCAATTTTCTAGTGAAGAAAATTCATTAATAAAAATGAAAGAAAAAAATTTTTTACAGAAAATATTAGATAAATTAAAAAAATTGTTTGAATAATGAATTTTTCATGCGAAAAAAAGTTACTTTGACAAAATAAAAATATTTTACTAAAATATTAAATATTTCATAATTACAAACAGTACCTTCTCGATTGAGAAGGTACTGTTTGCTTGTCCATTTTAGCAATGGACGGGTTGGGTTGCCTCTAGGAGATGAGATCATATCCAAGACACGATCAACAGATCCCATCCTTCTATGGTCTCACGCTCCACTTTGTAGCCAAGAGACTGGAGCCAGTCCTTGGCCTTCCTTGAAAACGGTTCAAGCTGGCAGCTTGATTTGCCCGCTCGGA
>CANRFS010000098.1 GCA_947629965.1 uncultured Clostridia bacterium | reverse complement strand
AAATTTTAAAATTACAATTTTACTAAAAATATTGAAAACCCCAGAAAAAATATCTGGGGTTTTGTCAACAGTCTGAACTAACCCCAGAATTTACTGGGGTTAGTTTTTTTGGTAGTCTAAGAAGACTACTGAGGTTTCTTGTGATAAAGTTCGAGAATTGCATCTCTATTGGCACTATATATAAGCTTCCAATACTTATCACATTTACAATTCTTCTTCTGCTTTTTCCTTGGGCAAAACTGACACGTCAATTTCCGTTTAGTTGAATTAGAAATTGCCATATAAAAACCTCCTTATAGTTTTGTATATAAATTATATCACGAAAAATATAATAAATCAAAAAATAAGAGCCATATGGCTCTAAAATAATTATTTATCCTTTTTTTTAACTTCTGGAATAATAATTTTTTTATTTTTATCTTTTTCACTTTTAGGTTTAGGTCTTGCAGAATTTAAATGATCAAAAACAGGAGAAAAATCTAATTCTGATCCATCACCTTTAACTATTTCAATTTCTTTTTTTTCATCTTTATTATCTTGTGACATTAAATCACCCCACAATTATTATTTATTTAAATATATCACAAAAAAATAACGATGTCAAAACATTGACAATTTAATTTTTAAATGCAATAATAATATTAAAAGAATATTATGTGCGTAAGGGGTACAAAATTGGAAATTGACAAAACTAAATCTATAATTGAAGCAATACTATTTTCAGCAGGAAGAGCAGTAGAAGCAAAAGAACTTATGGCAATTTTAGAACTAAGTAATGAAGATCTTGATTCAATTATGCAAAATATGAAGATTGAATTCGAAGAACAAAACAGAGGAATAGAAATAATTAAAGTAGATGATGGATATCAATTATGTTCAAAAAAAGAATATTATGATTATATTTATCCAATATTTGACAATAGAGCAAAACCTACTTTATCTACAGCTGCTCTAGAAACATTATCAATAATTGCATATAATCCTAAAATTACAAGAGCAGAAATAGAACAAATTAGAGGAGTAAGTTCTGATGGAACAATATACAAATTGTTGGAATATAACTTGATAGAAGAGGTAGGTAGATTAGAGGCACCTGGAAGACCAACACTATATTCAACTACAAAAGAATTCTTAAAGATGTTTGGAATTTCTAGTTTAGATGAATTGCCAGAACTTCCAAGGTATAAAATAGATGAAAATGAACAAATAGTTATAGATGAGATTATAGAAGAAAATGATGATGAACAAAATTAATTAAGAAACGAGTTTTTACATAAGAAAAATTTAATTAGCAAAAGAAGGTGTAGAGATGAAATCACAAAAGGGAATAACTTTAACTTCATTAATAATTTATGTTTTAGTAGTAATAGTAGTTACTGGTATTTTAGCTACAATAATGGCAAATTTTCAAAGTAATCTAAAGGAAATAAACGGAAAAGCATCAAGAGAAGCTGAATTTGATAAATTTAATGTATACTTTATAAAAGAAGTAAAAATACTTGGAAATAAAGTAAGTACAATATCAGAAGCAAAGAATGAAATAGTATTTGAAAGTGGAAACAAATACACTTTTAGGGAATCAGATAATAGTATTTATTTAAATGATAATATAAAAATATCAGAAAATATTCAGCGATGTACATTTTCTAATAGCCTAGTAGATGGAAAAGATATTGTAACAGTTGTAATTAAAGTGATAGATGGAGAAGGAAGAACTATAGAATATGTATTAAATAATGCTACAAGTAATTTGGAATATGAAGATGAATCATATTATGTTCATCAAGGTTCAAATGGACCATGGTCTGAAGACCTAAAAGCAGGTACAGTAACAAATGGAAAAATAACACTAAAAATAGGAGACTACGTAAATTATGAAAAATATGTAAGCAGTGTAGAAACGAAAGAAATATATAAAGAGTTACAAGATTATTCAGGTTATGAGGGAAGCACATATGAAACAGATTATCCAATAAATACAGAAGAAGATTTAAAACTAAAATGGAGAGTGTTAGACGAAAAAGATGGACAAATAAGATTAATAAGTGAAAATCCAACAAAAACAACAGTATATTTAAAAGGTTATCAAGGATATAACAATGCAGTATATTTAATAGATAAAGTTTGTAGCACGTTATATACTACACAAAAAGGAAGTGCGGAAAATTTAAAAATAGAAGACATACAAAGCGCAATGGATTTGGACACATGGGATTATCATAATTATTCTAGTCCTAATACGGAACCGCCAAAATATGGAGGAATAAAAGAATATACAGAAGCTAATAGTTATTATCCAGAAATATATACAAAAGAGAAAAAAGGACATATATGGGACAAGAACAAAGGAATTTATATAGATGGAACAGAATTAGATTTAAGCGAGCAAACAGAAGTAATAAAACAAGATGCAAAAGTACAAGAAAGCCCAACAAGTGATGATAAGATAAAGATAGAGGAAACATTTTGGAGTAAACAAATGTCAAAAGAAAGTTGGACAAATGAAACATATCAAAACATATTTATAAATGATAGTAGTGATTCTAATTATGATGAATATTGGATTTCTTCTCGATGTGTGCATGCAAATTCCAATTATGCGAATTTCGATGTAATCAATGTGAAAAATGGTGGTGTAAATGCTCAGATCTTGTATCGTTCAAATAACAGTGGTAGTGAAATGGCGGCTTCTATTCGCCCAGTAGTTTTGCTATCACTATCTATTGATTTTTTGCCAGAGACAGAAAAGATTGAGGATGTTTGGCAAATTAGAGATTAATTATATATTTTATATTACACCTAATATAATTTTAGTAATATTGTATACAGGACTTAAATACAATATATAAAAATTATATTAGGTGATTATTTTGAAAAAAATTATATATATAAGAGAAATGAATAAAGCATCTAGTTTAAAAAACAAATTATTACTAAATTTTAGAAAAATATTTAACATTATAAAAACAAAAGACAATATATATTATCTTCCAATATATAAGGAAGATAAATTTTCTGAGCATAAAATAAAAAGATTAACTAAAAAAATAAATATGCTATTAGAAAGAGATGCCTCAAATACTGTAGCCTTATCTATATATTTAGATAAGAATCAGCTGTTTAAAAATTATTTATACAGCCAAAATGTAAACATATTAGATGGAAGATTTTTATTTAAATGTTTGAGTTATAAATTAATAGAATATATTTTACATATAAAAAATAAAGAAATGGAATTCGAAGAAGTTTCTATGCTAATAAATGATTTTACGGATATAAATAAAGATTTAATAATTGATATAGCAAAAAAAATTAAAAGGCTAAATATAATAACAAATAATATTAACAAATGTAAAAGAATAGAAGAATATTTGTATGATGAATTTGGAATAATGTTAAATATATCAAATAATAAAAGAAGAAGCCTTTTAAAATCAGAGCTTATACTAAATATAGATTTCCCAGAGGAATTAATAAATAAATACACAATATGCGATAAGGCAATAATATTAAATATAAATGATAAAATAAATATAAAAAGTAAAAGATTTAATGGTATAAATATTAATTATTATAAGGCTGTAATCCCAGATAACTATAAACTAGAAGACTTTGCAGATGAAATATTATATGAAAGTTTAATATGTGTTGATACCAGCTATAAATCAATTATTGAAAAGATTAAAAATGATAAAATAAGAATCAAAGAATTAATAGGAAATAATGGAATAATTAATAAAAATGAAATTATATAAATTTCTTTAGTTTTACTTGACAAAAATATAATACTGGGATAATATAATTAACTAAATAGAAAAAAATTATGTAAAAGGAGAATTGCATATGGAAGAAAAAGAAGTATTAGTAACTCAAGAAGGATATGATAATTTAGAAAAGGAATTAGAATATCTTAAAACAGAAAAGAGGACAGAAATAGCAGAAAGAATCAAAGTAGCTTTAGGCTTTGGAGATTTGTCTGAAAATTCTGAATACGATGAAGCAAAAAATGCTCAAGCAGCAAATGAAATTAAGATAGCAGAATTAGAGAACAAATTAAGGTATGCAAGAATAATAGATGAATCTGAAATTGATACAAAAACTGTTCAAGTTGGAAATAAAGTTAAAATTTTAGATATGGAATATAACGAAGAGTTAGAATATACAATAGTTGGATCAACAGAAGTAGACCTATCTCAAAATAAAATTTCTAACGAATCTCCTATTGGTTCGGCACTACTTGGAGCAAAAAAGAACCAAATAGTAGAAGCCCAAACCCCAGGGGGAGTAGTTAAGTATAAGGTGTTAGCTATAAAAAAATAGATTATTTTTCCATTTTATGTAGACAAATCTTCCCAAATATAGTATAATAGTAATTGGTAAATGTAAAATTAGTATTCTAAAATACGAATGTAGCGAATAAAATACTATAGAAAAGTAAAAGGGAGGAAAACAAATTGATTACAAATTACACAGAAAATAATTATCTAGTTTTAATAGGTAATATTGTAAGTGATAAAACATTTAGTCACGAAATTTATGGAGAAAGTTTTTATTTATTCAACTTAGAAATACCACGTTTAAGTGGAAACGAAGACATTATACCAATTACAATATCAGAAAGATTAATAGCAAATTTTGATTTAAGCATAGGAAAAAAAGTTGTTATAGAAGGACAATTTAGATCTTATAACAGTTATGAAAATGAAAGAAACAGATTAGTTTTAACAGTATTTGCAAAAGATATTATGGAATATAAAGAAGATGAACAAGAAGATCAAAAGGATAGGGTATCTAATGAAGTAGTTCTTACTGGATATGTATGTAAGAAACCTATATATAGAAAAACTCCATTTGGAAGAGAAATTGCAGATCTTCTGCTTGCTGTAAACAGAGCATATAATAAATCAGATTACATACCATGTATAGCATGGGGAAGAAATGCAAGATTTTGTGAAAACATGGAAGTTGGAACAGAAGT
>CANRFS010000097.1 GCA_947629965.1 uncultured Clostridia bacterium | reverse complement strand
GCAGGCACATTAAAGCTTGCAGGTACTGATGAAGAAACAATATATAAATTAACAAAAGAATTATTAACAAATAAATCCGAATATGAAAAAATGAGCAAAGCATCAAATCCTTATGGAGACGGAAAAGCAAGCATTAGAATTGTTGATGCAATTATTAAAAAATATACTAATTAGAGGTGCAAAAATTGAAAAATTTAATTGAGTTTATAAAAAAAATATATAAAAAATATAAAGAAATAATATTATATTTAATTTTTGGAGTGTTAACTACAATAGTTAGTTTGGGTTCAAAATACATCTTATTATTCGTTTTACTAGATGCAAAAGATCCGCTTCAATTACAAATATCTATAATTTTATCTTGGATGATTGCAGTTATATTTGCATACGTTACTAATAGAATTTTTGTATTTAATAGTAAAAATGAAAAGAAAATAAAAGAATTTATTAGTTTTATTATTGCTAGAATATCTACTCTATTATTAGAAATGCTTATTATGTGGTTTTTTGTAACATTCTTAAAATTAGATTCAAAAATGTATGTTATAATATTTACTTTAATATCTCAAGTAGCTGTTGTTATAGCTAATTATATTCTTAGTAAATTATTTATATTTAAAAAAAATAACTAAAATATAAGGTTACTATTTATAACTAAATTATTTTTTAAGTTATAAATAGTAACCTCTTTTTTCGTTATGCTTTTCTGTTTGCTATTTCTATTGCTTTTGCAACCATACTACCACAATCTTTTGAAGATACACTTCCCCATCCTTCTTGTTTTACTTTTTCGTATACTCCTAATTCTTTTGCAATTTCTTCTTTTAGATTTTCAGACATTAAACCTTTGTTTCTTGACATCTTAAAATCCTCCTTTAGAAAAATGAAGTTTCATTTTTCTAATTTTATTATTTGCAAATTTTAATTTTTTATTTTAACAATTTTTTCTATTTTTTCATTTTGTACATACTTTTTTTAAATTATTGCGTTAAGATTCCATTTGGTGTATCTATAATTACTAAAATATTTTCTTCTCTCCCTGTTTCAGCATTTATATAAACTAAAAAGTCTGTATCATTTATTTTACCTTTAAATTCATAGCAAAGTATTTCTGTTTTCCATTCTGTAGGTATTATTGCTAATCCTTCACTTGTTATTTCTAAATTTTTATTTAAATCCGCTTTTGCTTGCTCTTTTGAAATTTTTACTTTTGAAGTATCTCTTTTAGTATGATTATTTAAATATCCGCTTGTTTCCATACCTAGCACTTCACCATCATCTAACGCAACCTTTAGCTTAATTAAATCTGGATAAACTACTACTCCATCTTGCTCATAAGCATAGTTTATCGTTACAATTCCTGACTCTTTTAAATAATAAGTTTCTTTCATATTATCTATACCATGAGATCTTAAAAATTCTTTTCCTATATTATTTGCCTCATCTTGTGAAATAACTTCTGCATCTACTTGCCTATTATAATTCATATTTACAATATGGCCACCCTTTTTTGATATTGATATTGTGAGTGGATTATTATCATCTCCATCTTTTACTCTGCTGCTAAAATCATATACTTGTATATCTCCATTTTCTATTAATCCATTAGAATTTAATTCTACAATTTTATCTTCCCCAATAAAATCTCTTACTATTTGCTTTGCCTTTTCTTCATCTATATCATCACCTGTAAGTCCTTTTTTCTCAACAGATTCCATATGTTCTGAAAAAGCGCCATCATATATTAATCCTGCATATTCCCCAAAATTTTCATCTAAATTTTTAAATGTTTCTGCAGATAAATTATCAACTTGCTGCGCAAATGCAATCTCAGTGTTTTTAGTTAATTCATCCCAACTTATTCTACCTTCA
This sequence comes from uncultured Clostridia bacterium, assembly GCA_947629965.1. Classification (GTDB taxonomy): domain Bacteria; phylum Bacillota; class Clostridia; order TANB77; family CAG-508; genus CAG-452. The sequence continues at coordinate 3,183 of CANRFS010000097.1, read as the reverse complement.
TTCATATCAGTTGATAATTGGTCTAATGTATTTTTTAGTTCTTCGCTGTAATCATGTAATTTTTTCAAATTATCTAAATCCTCTTGAGTTAATTTTTCATTATATATATTTTTTCTCGAAAGTGAATAACTATATTCACTAACTTGATTTAAAAATTTTGCTGTATTTGCAAGCTCTGTACTAGATACTGGAAGTTGTGATAGATAAACTTGTGCTAAATTTGCCTCTCTCCACACTTTGCTTAACGTTTCTGCTCCGTGCTCCGGCGTACTTGTAATTGTTGCTTTTGCTAAATAATTTTCTACATCCTGTACATAATCAATTAATTCATATAAAGCTAAATTATATTGATTATGTGTTGCTGTTGCATATTCTTTATTTTCCTTATATAAAAAATATCCAAGTACTATACTAATTATTACTAATAGAATCATAATTCCATATAGATAATTTTTTTTCATTGTTTCTAAATATTTATTCATAAATTTTCTCCTATCTACTTACAAAAATTGTGCTTTCCTATTTTTTTAACTATAGTTTTTGACCATATCCAGCTACTAGTTGCTGTATTTGGATTAAAATAAAAAATACATCCACCTGTTGGATCCCAACCATTTAAAGCATCTCTCGCTGCTTTTACTACTGTAGAAGACTCATCTATTGGCACATTTATTTGACCATCAGATACTGCTGTAAATGCTCCCGGCTGATAAATTACTCCAGCAATTGTATTTGGAAAATCGCTATGTTTTACTCTATTCATAATAACTGCTCCGACTGCAACTTGTCCTTCATAACTTTCTCCCCTTGCTTCGCCGTTTATTGCTCTTGCCATAAGTTGTAGGTCGGATGTAGAATTACTACTAGCTGCTAATACTTGTGTATTACTTATATTTTTTGAAAAATATATTAAGCAAATAGAAAAAATAATTATTAAAATAAAATACAAAATCTTTTTCATGTTCTCTCCATTTTCTAATTTTTTAATTTAATTTGATTATAGTTTGCATTCTTTTTTGAAAATTTATACTTTTTTTACGAATTTTTATGGTATAATAAAAAAAATAATTATATGATATGAGGTTTTTTATGAAAAAAATTCTAATATTTTATGGTTCATATGGTGGCGGACATTTATCTGCTGCAAGAAGCATAAAAGAATATATAGACAATAATTATACAGATACAGAAACTTGTTTAGTTGATTGCATCGAATATATTAATAAAACATTAAACAAAATAACAACAAAAGCTTATTCAGGAATGGCAAAAAAAGCAAGATGGGTGTGGAAAAAAGTTTATTATGGTGCAGAAAAAGGAACTCTCTCTAAGGTAAATGATAAAGCTCAAAAATTTATGTCTCTTAAATTGAATAAATTATTACAAAGTTATAAACCGGATCTAATAATTTCTACTCATCCTTTTAGTAGTCATATGTGCGCCGTACTTAAACAAAAGAAAAAAATAAATTCCAAAATTGCAACTGTTCTTACAGATTATGCACCACATAGTCAATGGCTCATGCACCCTGCATATATAGATTATTTTTTTGTAGCACATGATGGTATGAAAGCTAATTTATTAAAAAGAGGTATAAAAGAAAACCAAATAAAAGTAACAGGAATTCCTTTATCAAATAGATTTTTAGCAAATTATAATAAAGAAAAAATATTATCAGAATTTAATTTATCACCAAATAAAAAAATTATTTTATTTTTTGCAGGAGGAGAACAAGGTCTAGGTAAAGATAATATTTTTATTATTCTTAAATCCATTATAAAATCATTTAATAATTTACAGGTTGTTGCAATATCCGGTAAAAATAAAAAAATAAAAAAGCAATTTGATAAAATTGTTCTAGAAACTAATTCCACCCATTCTGTAAAAATTTTGCAATATACAAATAAAGTTCCTGAACTTATGAGTATATCAGATTTAGTTATAACAAAACCTGGAGGTCTTACTACAACCGAAAGTTTAGCATCTGGTCTTCCTATAATAGTTATTAATCCAATACCTGGTCAAGAAGAAGAAAATGCTGAATTCTTAGAAAATAAAGGAGTTGCAGTATGGCTTAAAAAACATGATAATATTGAGCAAAAATTATTTGATATATTAAATAATCCAGATAAACTACATTCTATGAAAGTAAATGCCAGACTTTTAGCGAAAAAAAATTCTACTAAAGATATTTGTGAAACATTATTAGGCAAATCATAATTTTAATATGTATTTTTTATTGTTAAATTTTATAAAAATTTTTTAAACTATAAGCAGGTATAAAATTGAATTAATTTTTTCAATTTTATACCTGCTTCATTCTATATAGAAATCTGTCAAACGGCATCAAAGATAGTGTATAATTCAGTGTGTAACTTTAAAAAAGATTAAATTTATGCACTGAATTATAACTTTCATTCGCTTCTAAAAAACAAATTTAATTCACGAGCAAGCGAATCCAAAATTATAGTATCAATAGTCTAAGATTCCGTCTTCTGAAACGGTAACATTTTGGTTTAAAACCGCTACAGGACGTAGGCCCCCAATAGGTCTCTGAAACCTAGCCTCCGGTGGGTGCTCCACAACTCTAGGAATTGCTCCAGTAACCATACCTTCTGCAACCCCCCTCGCTATAAAACAAGCATAATCAGCAAGTCGGACGTCCGACGAACTGAATTCTCTCCAGCCTAACCAGAACGTAACATCCGCTAACCAGTAAGAAATTGCACGATTAGGTAGGCAATTAGTATTGCCGAACAATAGTCTGTAAGCCGATTCGCTATTTGGAATATTACAAATATACTCGCCTTCAGCCTCATCAGTCCCTAGGGTTTGAGGGTTGTAATAGTAGCCGTCATATAAAATCGTCACAGAAGGATTTTCTGTCGTTAACTCTAACCAATTGCCTGAATCCGAGTCATAGTAGCTAAAGTAACTTTCTCCAGCATTTACCCCTACATCTTGATTTTCTCCTTGAATATATATATATCCATCTGAATTTAATGTAAATGTCACTTTATCCCCATATTGAACCCTTCCTAGAAAAGCTACATCTTCTGTAAATAGTTTTGGATCATATCCACATACTCTATTTATATCTTCTACATTTATTGACCTTGCACTTTCTGCCATGTTTTCATCACTGTATTTTGCTCCTGCTTCATTTAATATTGTTACACCATT
>CANRFS010000096.1 GCA_947629965.1 uncultured Clostridia bacterium | reverse complement strand
GATTTACCAAGAGATATAAGTGAAAGATTTGCATATATGACAGCATTGATAACAGCAGATGAAGGACAAGTTGAAGCGTGTAGAGAATTTATAAGAAAATATTGTGATCCAGAATATCTTTCAATATATGATATATATTGGGCAGGAAATGATGAAAGAAGAATGGAAAAGATAAGTGAACTACAAGAAATGGCTTTAGCATTACATAAAGGAGAAGAAACAGAGGGGTATGCAGAGTATGGAGCAAGAGTATATACAGATGTAGGGCAAATGTATAGTGCGTACTTGGGCAGAGATCCAAGAGATCCAAAAGAAGAAGTAAGAGGTGAAGAAAATGAAAGAAGCTAAATATAATAAAATTGTAATAGTTAATTTTAAAGAAGGGAGAAACATATAATGAGTGCTAATACAGATTTGATATATGATGTAAAGAGAAAAATGTTAGCAAAATATCCTAGATTTGGTAGTGAAATAGCAAAAGCAAATATTGAATTTAAGGATGATTTACCATATCATACGGCAGCAACAGATGGAAAAAATATATATGTTGATCCAAACTATTTTGAAAGTTTAAGTGAAAATGATAGATTATTTCTAATAGCACATGAAATAATGCATATTAAATTTATGCACATGTTTAGATTAATGGACAAAGATGGTAAAATGAGAAATCTAGAACTTTGGAATATAGCAACAGATGCTATTATAAATGCAAATTTAGAAAGAGATGGACTTACAATTAAAGAAGGATATGTAAATATGCCAGAAGCATTAAATTATTCGGCAGAAGAATTTTATCAAAAGCTATTGGAAGAACAAGAAAAGGAACAGAATGAACAACAAGGTAAACAAAATCAAGAGCAAAGAGATGGACAGAACCAAGAGCAAGATAATGAACAGAGTGGGCAACAAAATAATGAACAAGCCAATAGTCAAAATCAAGGGCAAGATGATAATGTGCAAGGAAATGAACAAGAGGATAAAAATTCAGATCAAGGCAAAGGTAATAATGATGGCGATGACCATAGCTTATGGGAAGAAGCTTTTGAACAACAACAGCAACAAAATTCTAGTGGAAAAGAAAAAAGAGGACAACAACAAAAAAGTGAGGCAAAAGAGCAAGAACAGGGACAAGAGCAAACTGGAGAAGAGCAAACAGATATGAATTTTGATGAAAGAGGAGAATTTGAAGATAATAGAAAAGAAAAAAGAGAAAAGTTCAAATCTAGACGCGAAAAGACTCAAGAAGATATAAGAAGTCAAAAAGGAACAATCAAATTAGGGAATATAGGAGAAAGCAAAGAGGCTATTGATTGGAAAGTTTTAATACGAAGAGAAATAGAAGAAACCGAAACAATTTGGAGTCAAAGACGTTCGATTGCAGAAAATAATTATGCTTATAGATTAGAAGAAAATGATATTGAAGATAATGCCGAAACAGAAGTTATGATTGATGTTTCGGGGTCAGTAGATTTAGAATTAGTAAAGTCATTTTTAAGACAATTAAAACCATTGTTAAAACAATCAAAATTAAGAGTTGGATGTTTTAACGAAAAATTTTGGGGATTTGTTGATATTAAAAATGTAAGAGATATAGATAATTTTACTATACCAAAGGCAGCAAGAGGAGACTCCGCTTGGACAGAGGATTGGGATTTAGCAGTAAGAAGTTTTACTAAAACAAGAGAAATAAATAAAAGAGAAATAAATAAAAGAGAAATAAATAAAATAGTATTTACTGATGGTTATCCCTGTCCAGGTACAATGCCAAAAGATGATTTGAAAAAAGAAAATATTATTTGGCTTGTATATGGAAATAAAGATTTTAAACCTTGTTGTGGTAAAGTTATAAATATTACTGAAAAACAATTAGAACAATTATATCTGATTGATAAAGATAGTTCTATGGATGATATAAGTAGATAAAGTGCCAAGATTTATTTTAATCTACAATAATAATAAAAATAAATAAATAATATTATAAAATAACTAAAGAAGGAGTATATATAAATGGAAGATATTCTTTTACAGTTATATAATAATCCAGATGTTAGTTTAGGCGTACATGGAACAGCAGCTATAAAGGGTAAAGAAAATGAAACAGCAAGTAAAATTCTTAAAGAAGGATTAATGTGTAGATATGGAGATATTAGAAGAACTGTTGCCTTTCAAAATAAAGGTCAAATTCATGCGCATGGAAATATAGAATATGAAGAATTAATAAATTATAAATATGGATATAATAGAAAAGGATATATTAATGAAGAAAAACAAGAAGGAAAATTAACTACTTATTTGCCAAAGGAAGTTGAATTAGAACAAATATCAGTTATACTGGCAATTCCTGATGCAATGAAAACAACTGATGAAGATGTATTTAGTAGTCCTAAGAAAAAATATTCAATGGATTATGCCAAAGATAAAACTGATTTATCATTAGGTAAATATAGAAATCTAGAAGGAAGAGCAATTAATCCTAAATATATAGTTGGATATTATATTAATGGAGATATAAGTACATTCAAGTGTAATGATATGTTTTATGGATTTAAACAAATAGATGAAAAAAGCGGAATACCAATTTTGGATTTGGAATCTATGTCTAAACTTAATGAAGAAACTAAAGAAAAATATAAAGAAATACAGGAGAAATCAGTACAAGAATTGGGAAAAGAAACAATTGAAAATCAAAAAGATAAGAATGGCAAAAAAAGAATTATGAATTTAATAAAAGGAATACTAAAATCAAAAAATAAAACAAAAGAAAATGAAAGTAAAGGAACAAGAGATGATTAATATGGTAGATATAAAATATTCAAAAGCATTTAGTGAAGTATTAGAAGTATTAAAATATATTCCAAAAGAGGAATATGAAAAAATTCCTTTGGAAATAATCGAACTTATGGAAGATAACTGCCTAGAAGATTACAATGTAGAATATAATCCAGATATGACACTATCTGAGCAAAACTTTTTAGAAGAAACAAAGTATATTATAGCAATACTTTTTAGAGATTATTGGGCAACAGATATACAAAAAAATAAAATTTTATTAAAAGAACAACAAGATGCTTATTTAGAGAATTTAGAAAAAGAGAAAAAATTTAATACAAACATTTTTGAGAATAAATTAAAAAATGTTGAAATAGAAAATAAACAGAAAGAAAATAATCAATTAGCTATAATTGAAAAAGATAATATATTTAAAAGAATAATTACAAAAATAAAAAATTACTTTAAGAAAAAAATATAATAATATATTAAAAGAAATTATATATTGCAAAATACGATATGAAATCTTTAAGTTAAAACAAATGAAAATAAAAAAGAAAAGAGGAAAATAATGTTTAATTTTATGTTTGATAAAAAAACACTTACTATAATTTTAATAGTTATATTAGGGTTATGGGTAGTTAGCGCAGGAACTGAAGGTATATTAAATTTATTACTAACTATTCCAGCAGTATTAATTGCACTTACATTTCATGAATTTGCACATGCTTTTGCTGCATATAAACTAGGAGATGAAACCCCAAGACTTCAAGGAAGACTTAATTTAAATCCACTTAGTCATATAGACCCAGTAGGATTTGTATTCTTAATTGTAGCAAAGTTTGGATGGGGAAAACCAGTAGAAATAAATCCAAGAAATTTTAATGGTAAATATTCTCTTTCAAAAGCAGAAGCAATTGTTGCAGCAGCAGGACCTATAATGAACTTAGTTTTAGCATTTATATTCTTGATAGCTGTTCAATTAATTACAATTTTTTGGCCACAAGCGACTATGCAATTTTATTTATACGCAACAGGACAAATTGGTATAACAGCATTAGGATGGCCTGGAATAATATTTATGATAGTATCTTCTACTGCAACTTTAAACATAGGACTTGGAGTATTTAATTTAATACCACTTCCACCACTTGATGGTTCAAAAGTATTAATGCACTTTTTACCATACAAGGGAAAAGAATGGTTTTATAGAAATGAGCAATTATTTTATATACTATTTTTAGTAATTTTTATAACAGGATTATCATCTGTAATAATAACACCAGTAATTAGTGCAGTATTTACTGGAATGAATTGGGTAGTTGCCAAGTTAATTGGATTATTTATATAAAGGAGAGCTATGAAAGATATAACAGTTTTAGGAATTGAAACAAGTTGTGACGAAACTTCCGTATCCGTTGTAAAAAACGGTAGGGAAGTTCTTTCTAATGTAATAAATTCACAAATAGATATACATACAGAATATGGCGGAGTAGTACCTGAAATTGCATCAAGATGTCATACAGAGGTTATTAATCAAATAACAAAACAAGCATTAAAGAAAGCAAATTTAAAATTAAAAGATATAGATGTAATAGCTTGCACTTATGGACCAGGACTTGTAGGAGCTCTTTTAGTTGGAGTATCTTATGCAAAAGGATTAGCATTTGCAAACAACAAACCATTGGTAGGAGTAAATCATATAGAAGGACATATTGCAGCAAACTATATTACGTATAAAGACTTAAAGCCACCATTTTTATGCTTAATGATGTCAGGTGGAAACACACAAATAGTACATGTAAAAGATTATTGTAAGTTCGAAGTATTAGGAAAAACAAGAGACGATGCAATAGGAGAAGCCTTTGATAAAGTAGCAAGAGTAGTAGGACTTCGGATATCCTGGGGGACCAAAAGTAGATAATTTAGCAAAACAAGGAAACCCTTGTATAGAACTTCCAAAAACACATTTTGATAATTTAGACTTTAGTTTTAGTGGGATAAAAACGGCAGTAATAAATTTAAATCATAAAGATCCAAATATAGATAAAGCTAATTTATGCGCAAGCTTTCAAAAAACAGTAACAGAAATACTAATAGAAAACATAAAAAAAGCAATAGGTAAATTAAGCAAAAGTATGCAGTCCCCTTTTGTTGAAAATGAACCAATTAACCTAGTTCTTGCAGGGGGAGTTTCTGCAAATTCATATATAAGAAATGAATTTTCAAAATTAGAAAAAGAAGAAAATATAAAAATATATTATCCAGAGCTAAAATTGTGCACAGACAATGCAGCAATGATAGCATC
>CANRFS010000095.1 GCA_947629965.1 uncultured Clostridia bacterium | reverse complement strand
TTTTCATTTATAAACTCATTTATTTTATTCAAATACTCTTCTTTACTTCTTGCACAAATATATTTAAATCCCAAACTCTTTGCATAATTTTTCACAAGATTTTCTGACTTATTACCAAAATGTCCATCTGCCGCAAAAAATTTTCCTACATCTTGATTATTCTTTTTTCCGACTATAGTAGCCTTATGACTATAATTATGAAATTCAGTTCCTGCACCATTGTTAATTATCATCAGTCTAATATTATTCCCTATATCACGGATTCCTAAAGAGTTCATATCATAGAAAAAAGCTAAATCCCCTAAAACACCATATATAATTTTATTTCTATTCGCGTAAGAAGCTCCTATAATTGTAGAAACAATTCCATCTATTCCAAATCCACCTGTATTACTATATCCATAAATCACATTATCTGTATCAAAAAAATTCCATGCTCTTAAAGAATTTAAAATTCCCAAATGTAATACACTTTTATCAGCTAATCTATTGATAGTATTTTTTGCTATCCATATATTAGAGAAAGGCAATTTTTCGTCATCTATTTTTTTTACGATTTTGCTTCTTTCCTTTTTCCATGCATTAAAATAAGTTGATTCCTTTGTTTGCTTACACATCGAATTATATTTTTTAAAGAATTCAACTTCTTCCATTTTAAACACATATTTTAATTTTTTATGTGTATCTCTTATCTCTCCATCAGGATTTACTCTCCATACTTCCTGTGGCTTTATAGAAACATAAGCTCCTGAAATATTCCCTATATCAATTAGTAATTCTATATTTTTCAAATTAGAAGAATATCTATCTTGATCACAAATTATGTTGGGTAAAATTTTATATTTACCAAAATAATTGCCTGTCCTATCCTCTAAAACAACTCCATTATACTTTTCACAAAATTCATCAATTTCCATTTCAAGTTCTTCATTCATCTTTGAATGAGCACCTATAAAAATTGCAATCTGAGGTACTGTGATTTTTGGTAAATTACTTATGTTATCAATTCTTTCGATTTTTCTTTGTTCTGACAATTTACTTACTGAAAAATCATAACTAAAATTAGTTATTAGATTTATATGTACAGGTCCACCACCATTACGTTTTAATTCTAATAAAGCCTTATTTACATTTAAGTTACACAACCATTTATCCTCTTCAGAATATACGGATGGAAGTTGCACACTTAATTTTACCAAGTCATTAGGTACAACTGTTCTATCTATTGCTTGCGGTATACCTTGTCCTAGTTTCCCTAAATGTACAGATGCTGTTATAGCTAATATAGGTAGTTTTCTATAATAGGCTTCTGTTAACCCCGGGAAATAATTTCTTGAAGCAGTAGCTCCTGTACACGTCAATACTACAGGCTCTTCGCTTTCTTCAGCAAGTCCACATGCTAAATATGCAGCTGATCTTTCATCAACACATGAATATATTTCAAAAAAATCATCATTTTGTATACTTGCAACAAAATTTATATTCATCGCCCCAGGACTAGCTATAATTTTTTTTATATTATGCAACTTTAAAAGACTTATCAAAATCTGAATATTTTGTTCTTTTGAATAATGTTTTTCCATAAATACTCACCTTTCTTAATTACGTATTTGTTTTCTACACATATATTTTTTTGTACTAATAAAAATTTCATAAATAGTGTGTCTATTAATATAAATTACTACTAACATTGAAATTAGAATACTTATTATGTTTATAATAAATATATTTATGTAATATATATATATTGCTATCCCTAAACTTATTATTAATATAAAAATATTTTTCTTTTCTAACGTTATATGAATATATTTTTTTATATCAACCCATCTATAAATCATTACCACCAAATATGCAACAAATGTCGATAATGATGCAGCATATAAACCTAAATTCTTAATAAATATTAAATTTACAAGTACATTAATGATGGCAGCTATAACAGACGTTTTCGCTAATTCCTTTGACATCTTTTTTGCAACATAAACAACTCCTATTAATCCAACTATCAAACTACATAATACTCCTAATAATAAAATTGGTATCTGATAATAAGATTCTGCATAATTTGGATTTATTAATATATTAAATACAATAGGCAAGCCAGTAATTATTAATAGGCAAACAGCACCAAATATTTTTATTCCATTATTAATTATTAAGCTAAAATAATTATCTCTATCATCATCATCGAAATGCAATGACGCCTGTTCTGACCACGACAAATAAAAAATGTTATAAATGCTATTTAGAATAGAAGGAAATTTATTAGCTATAGAATATATACCATTTTCCGTTATCCCTAAAAAAATTGATATTATAGTTCTATCCGATATACTAACAATCCATAATGATATTTGGTTAGGTACCAACGGAGCTGAATATTTAAAAAGAGCTTTTATTGTTTTTTTATCTTTATACTTAAAATTAATCATACTTAATATTTTAAGTTTTAATACTAAATATAAAGAAATAGTTAAATTCGAAATTAACATTGATAACAATAAGCCTAATCCACCTAATCTAAAACAAACTATCAATACTATATTTAATATAACCGTTACTATACCACCCATCGTACTAGAGATTGAATAATCTATATTTTTGCCTAGACCTCTTGCAATTTGTAACAATATATTTGAAAAAATACTGGATATTATTATAAATAAAATAATCCACATATATTTTACTTCAATTATTATGTTTACACAAAAATATATAATTAAAAATACAACAGTAAGAATTATTGTGCATAGAAATATATTACTTATAACTTTCTTTTTTTCATGTTCGTCATCCCTGCAATCAATTAAAAATCTAAATGCAGCCATATCAAGTTGAACAATTATTATTATTGTAAAAAGTGATATATACGTTGTTATCAAATCTATATAACCATATTCACTTGTTATTATATAAGATGTATATAACGGCAATAATAAAAATGAAATAAACTGTGTTGATACTTTTCCCATAAAAATTACAAATGTATTTTTTATTAATTCTTTTACTTTATTGTTTTGATTAGTTTGATTTTTTTTCATTTATACCTTCCTACTCTATTATCCTTTTAAAGCTTTTTCTAAAAACTTCAGACTTTTTTCTCTATATTTGCTAATCATTTTTTCAATTTCAAAATAATCAGTTTCAAAATCATAATCTGAATTAAAAAAATCTTGTAGATTATAAATACTTCTATTTTTTAATCCCATTGTATTTAATAAATCCATTGTTCTTGAACTTACCTTTGAATGTGGAATTGTAAAAAACTTTTTGTTATATATAATAGAAAACACTGTTGCATGAAATGAATTTGTAACTACATATTCTGCTTGTCTTATCATATTTACAAATTCCAATGGATCACATGTATAACCATTGTCCAACTCATTTTTATAGATTTTTTCTCTTTTAAAATGTATAACCTTCATTCCTGTTTTTTCAGACAAATACTCTACAATTTTTTTGCATTCTTCATTTTCTTCCATTAAATATATCAAAATATATTTTTCTTTATACTTTTTATATTTTGTTAAGTTATTATCCCACTCATTTCTTGTTAATAAGAACGTTGGATCTAAAACTACTTCAATTGGTTTATCTATCATTTTCTTCAATACCCTTTTCGCTGTTTCTTCTCGCACAGAAATATAATCTAATTTAGAGATATTTTTTCTATATTGTTCTTGATATCTTTTGTCTATATTGGATTTTCCAATACTAGCTGCATACGATATTCTTTTTATATTATTATTTCCAAAATTTAATGTATAAGCATCAATTGCTTTTCTACCAATAAGTTTAACATTCCACACTTGATCGCTCCCAGTTATGTAATAATCAAACTTTGGAAAATCCTCTTTTAAACTTTTCGTATTTTGATATAGCTTTGTAAGTCTTAAATTATGATTAATAAAGTTATTAAAAGCATCATACCTTTGCTTATTAATTTTATAAAATTTAACACTTTCATATAAAAATTTTATAGTTTTAAAAGGATTTTTCCTACTATACCTTATTAATTTGTAATTTCTTGTTATCTCTTTATCTTTATAATTTATTATTTTAACCTCATATCCCATACACTTTAATGTTTCTTGTAATGCAAATGTTTGCAATAATGCTCCACAATTATGTGCATTATGAAATGTTATTATTCCAACACTTTTCATTCTTCTAGTTCTCCCTTAACTATCCTTTTTACAAATTTTCGAGTCTTTATATATTTAAACATTAAATTTATATTGTTAGTTTGTAGAATATAAAAAAATGGTTTATATTTTAATGGAATGTTCTTTATTTTGATGCTCTGCATTATTTTTTTATTTTTTATAATCTCCTCAATTTGTTCTTTATTTTCAATCATTCCAAATTCTGCTTCTATATTGTCTATTTTTGTATTTTCTAATGACTCTTTGATTTCTGAAGTTGCCAATTTATTTTTCTCCAAAATATTAAGTATTTTTTCTATAGAATAGATATATCCTTCCATTTTATTTTCAATATTATTTTTAGAAGATGTCAAACTTTCCTTTTTTGCTTTATAATGATACATATCTACATTTATCAATTTTACATATTGGGTATTTAACAAATACTCTACCACAAAAACCATATCTTCCATATATGATGTGTTTATATCAAATTTAATATTACCTATGATTTTTTTATTAAAAAGATATCCCCAACACCCACCTGTTAATTTCCATGTTAATAAAACTTTCAAAAATTCTCCTTTGGTAAATTTTTCTTTACAAAATTTTTTATTAAAAACTTTCACTAAACAATTTCCAGATATATTACTCTGCAAAACTCTAATAAAATCCTCATCTACGTAATCATCTGCATCTATAAAAGTTACATATTCCCCTTTAGATATGTCCAACCCCTTATTTCTTGCTGACGACACTCCACCATTTTCTTTACTATATAATATTATTCGACTATCCTTTTTTTGAAACTCTTTACAAATTCTTAATGAATCATCTGTTGAACCATCATTTATCAAAATGATTTCTATATCTTTATATGTTTGATTTATAAGACTGTTTAATAATCTAGGTAAATATTTTTCACAATTATATATAGGTACAATTATTGAAATTAACATTATAATAAAACTCCTTTTATCTAAATACATTTCTTAAACATTTATAAATAAACATATATCTACTTGGTTTTGGATCATCCTTATTTTCTACTAGTTTTATTTTACTTTTTTTCTTATCCTTTAGAT
>CANRFS010000094.1 GCA_947629965.1 uncultured Clostridia bacterium | reverse complement strand
GAAATTGCATTGATGCTTCGAAAATCAAAAAAGAAGATAATATTAGTATGCAATAAAGCAGATAATTTTGGAAAAACGAGTGATGACATATATGAATTTTATAATTTAGGACTTGGAGAGCCGTATCCAGTGTCATCTACAAATGCTTTAGGCATAGGAGATGTATTAGATGCAATATATGAAGAACTTCCTCCAAAAGATGAAAATGAGGAAGATAATGAAATAATAAATGTTGCAGTAATAGGCAAGCCAAATGTTGGTAAGTCATCATTAGTAAATAAAATTTTAGGAGAAAATAGAGTTATAGTAAGTGATATTGCTGGAACTACTCGTGACGCAATAGATTCATATTTCGAAAATGACAAAGGTAAATACAATTTTATAGATACTGCAGGAATTAGAAAGAAAAATAAAATATCTGAATCGGTAGAAAAATATAGTATAATGAGATCACTTTTAGCAATAGAAAGAGCTGATGTTTGTTTATTACTTATAGATGCAACGGAAGGAGTAACAGAACAGGATACAAAAATTGCAGGAGAAGCACATGAGGCAGGTAAAGGTGTTATTATAGTAGTAAATAAATGGGATGAAGTTGAAAAAGCAACTGGTACATTAGAAAACTATAAAAAAGAAGTATACAATAAATTGGGATATTTAACTTACGCACCAATGTTATTTATATCAGCAAAAACAGGTCAAAGAGTAGATAAACTATTTGAATTAATAAATAAAGTAGCATCAAATAATGCCATGAGGGTATCTACATCAATGCTTAATCAAGTTATAAATGAGGCAATAGCAGTAGTGCAACCACCTACAGATAAAGGAAGAAGACTAAAAATATTATATGCAACACAGGCTTCGACAAAACCACCTACATTTGTAGTTTTTGTAAATAATAAATCACTATTTCATTTCTCTTATGAAAGATATTTAGTAAACCAAATAAGGACGAATTTTGGATTAGAAGGAAGTCCAATAAGAGTAATATCAAGAGAAAAAGGTGAAAAGGAGGATTAATAAATGGCGGTATATTTTGCAGTTTCTATAATTGCTTATTTTATAGGAAGTATAAGCTTTTCGGTTATATTTAGTAAAAAATTTGCAGGATTTGATGTAAGAGAAAAGGGAAGTGGAAATGCAGGAGCAACAAATGTACTTCGAACAGTAGGAAAGAATGTTGCTTTGCTAACGTTATTATGTGATATTTTAAAAGGAGTTATCGCAGTTTTAATAGCAATTATTGCAGGCGAAATTTGGATGGATGTAGACGTAGAATTATTAAAATACTTAGCTGGATTCTTTGCAATACTTGGACATACATTTCCAATATTTTTTGAATTTAGAGGTGGAAAAGGCGTTGCAACATCGTTAGGAATTTTAATAACATTAAATTGGAAAATTGGTCTAATATGCTTAATATTTGCAATAATATTAATAGCAGCTACGAAAATGGTATCTGTAGGTTCAATATTATCAGCTATTCTTTATCCAATATTAACTATATTTATGGCTGAAGTTGATATAAAAGCTATTATTATTAGTATACTTATTGCGTTATTAGTTATATTTAATCACAGAGAGAATATAAAAAGAATAAAAAATGGAACTGAAAATAAATTAAGTTTTAAGAAATAAATCGTTGGTTGTATAATTGTGTTTGGTGTTTGGAAGTTGGATTTTGAATTCATTGTAATCAATTCGCTAGGACGGAGGAAAAAATCCCATTTCTGCGAAATAAATTTTTTCCTCACGTCCAGACGCTCAAACAACAATTTATAAGAAAGGAAAAATAAATGAATAAAAATATTTGTATAATAGGAAGCGGTAGCTGGGGAGTAGCATTAGGAATCCATCTAGCAAAAATGGGACATAATATAAAAATATGGTCATACAAACAAGAAGAAGCTGATTTAATAAATAATGAAAGAAAATGTATGTTTTTACCAAATGTACATGTACCAAAGGGGATTGTTTGTGTAACAGATTTTGAAAGCGCGATAAAAGATTCAGAAATGATTTTGATTGTAACTCCATCTAAAGCGGTAAGAGAGACAGTATCTAAATTTAAAAAATATGTAACAAATCAGCAAATTATAATTTGTTCAAAAGGATTTGAAAAAGAAACCTTATATACATTAAATGAAGTAGTAGAAGAGGAATTACCAAATTCAAAAATTGGTGGACTTTCAGGACCAAGTCATGCAGAGGAAGTATCTATAGGAATTCCTACTGCACTAGTAATAGCATCAAAATATCAAGACGTTTTAGACAATGTGCAAAATACTTTTATGAATGAAGAGCTAAGAATATATACATCAAATGACATTAAGGGAGCAGAACTTGGAGGTGCATTAAAAAACATAATTGCTTTTTGTGCAGGAACAATTGTAGGACTAAAATTAGGAGATAATACATTTGCAGCACTTCTAACAAGAGGACTTTCAGAAATGGCAAAATTAAGTGTAAAAATGGGAGGAGACGTAAAAACTATTTATGGCTTAACAGGACTTGGCGATTTAATTGTAACTTGTTTAAGCAATCACAGTAGAAATAGAAGAGCGGGAATGCTTATAGGTCAAGGAAAAACAATAGAAGAAGCAAAACAAGAAATAGGTATGACAATTGAAGCAATAGACAATATAGAAATTGCGTATGAACTTTCAAAAAAATATGATATAGAAATGCCAATAGTTAGAAGCATTTATGATATTTTGTATAATAATTTAGATCCTAAAACTGCAGTAATGCAACTTATGACACGAGAAAGAAAACAAGAAGATTAGAATAGAAAAGTCTAAATTTGGTTAAACTAATTAATAATTAAAAGTAAAAATTGAAAAGTTAATGATCTAAGCATCAAGTTAAAGAGCTAATAGCTTGAAATACGAAACTTTTCAAGTTTTGAAGGAGGAAACCAAATGGGATTTTTAAATTATTTAGGAAAAAAGACAACCGAAACAACATATAAAATTACAAAAGAAGCAAAATTGAAAATGAAAATAGCAGAAAACAAACAAGAAATAAGTGAAATTTATAAATCAATTGGCAGAAAGATTTACGAAAATCATGTAAGGGAAGAAAATATAGATATAGAAAAACCGATAAAAAGAAGCTGCATAAAAATAGACAAAATAACTAGAGAAATAGAAGATGCAAGAAAAGAGATATTATTTTTAAACAATAAAAAGCAATGCGAAAACTGCTATGCAGAAATAGAAAAAGAGGCAAATTTTTGTCCAAAATGCGGTGAAAGACAAACAAATGAAAAAACTGTTTTCGAACAAGCAGAAGAAAAATTAGAACATTCTGAAATATCTCCACAAAATGAAAAAGAGGCAGAAATTGTAAAAGAAGAATTACAACAAAAAAATAATAAAGAATAGACTTAATAAGGATACCTTTCAAACAGGTATCTTATTATTTGGTCTGAGTTATGATCGGTTATATTTACAAAAAAGTCTTTATCTAAACTAATCCACATATTAATGTCAAATTTATCATTATTATCTATAAAAACACCGACAATATCGGCAATCTCTATAGGATTATCATATTCTTTTTTCCACTCTAATAAATTTTTATCATCTAAATGTTCATTTGGAGAAAATTTTTTTAAAAAATTGTAAATTTCATTAGCTTTTTTACTGTATAAATTAACTATTACACTCACAACTAAACCTCCATTTAAGACATTTTCAATATATAAAAATAGTATTTCAATTATTTATAATGTTATACAAGAGAATAAATGTCAATATATTGGAAATAATATTCCAAGGTGATTATAATGAAAAAAATTATTACAATTTTTTTATTGCTTACTTTATTATTAACAGTTATATTAGGTTTAACAGGATGTGATAATCAAACAAATATAGATGATGTTAAATCAAAAATAACTCAGGAGTTAAATTATTTAGATACGAAAATTATTAATATATTAAATAAATTAAACAATATATCATTGCAGAATTATACAATTACTTCAGAGGAAATTTCTCTAGGACAAAAATCATCAAGCGGATCATCTGGAGAAAGTTCAAGTAGTGGTGGAGAATCATCAGGTGGAAGCGGAAGTAGTGGACCTGAATCTGAGGGACAACAAGAACAGTCTAATAGCCAAAATCAATCGGGAAGTGAGAGCAATAAAAGTAATATAACAACAACTAAAATGGAACCTAAATCAGTTTTAGAATCAGATGAAAATGATATAGACTGGAAAAGCATTAAAAATGAAATAGAAATAATAAATGAAGCATGGGGAGTAGTTATATTAGATTTATCTACGTTAAATGTAAATAATGATAATATATTGGGATTTAGTAGTGCACTAGATGACAGTATTTTAAGTATAAAAGATGAAAAAAAGCCTGAAACATTAACAAATCTTGCAAAACTATATTCATTTATACCTAAAATTGAAAATAGTATATCCGCAGAAAATAGCACGCAAAATATAAAACAAGTAAAATCTTATGTCATAAATGCGTATTCACTTGTCGAACAAGATAATTGGACAGAAATACAAACAAATATATCTGAAAGTGAAGAAACATTTAATAATTTAATAAACGATATGGAGTATATGAAAGACAAAGAATATAAAGTTAATAAAACATATGTATTAATAAAAGAACTACAAAATTCATTAGGATATAAAGATAAAAAAATGTTCTATATAAAATATAAAAACCTAATGGAAAGTATTAATACACTTTAAAATCAGCTCCTTCAATTAAGCAATTATTGACTTTTTAGTAAAAAAAGATTAAAATATAATAAGAGTAAATTGAACAGTCGCGTGTAGATATCGCAAGGTCCTACATGAGGAAAGTCCGGGCTCCACAGAGCAATGATGCTGGATAACGTCCAGTAAGGGAAACCTTAAGGAAAGTGCAACAGAAAATAACCGCCTTATTGAAGGTAAGGGTGAAAAGGTGAGGTAAGAGCTTACCGCAGATATGGTGACATATTTGGACTATGTAAACCCCATCTGGAGCAACACCTAAACATAAGAAGGTCAAGACTGCTCGTCGTCTTCTTAAATTGGTGGCTTGAGATATATAGTAATATATATCCTAGATAAATGGCTGTTTTAAACAGAACCCGGCTTATAGATTTACTTAAAATAAAAATGTCCACACATAGGACATTTTTTTATATATAGGGCATTTTTCTTTTTTTCTTTTTTTGGACGGACTAGATTTGGTCTTTTTTTCAAAAAAGACCAAATCTA
>CANRFS010000093.1 GCA_947629965.1 uncultured Clostridia bacterium | reverse complement strand
TTAATAGGAGTAAATATTCCAACTATATCATATACATACTCAGGATATCTAGCAATAGCAATTATTGCAGCATTAGATTCAGTATTTGGAGGAATAACCTCAGTACTCAAAGGAAACTTTGATTTAAAAATATTTATATCTGGATTCTTTGGAAATGCAATTTTATCAATGCTATTAACATGGTTAGGAGTTAAATTAAACGTAGATATATATTTAGCAGCAATAGTAGTATTTGTAGGAAGAATGTTTACAAATTTAGCAATTATACGTAGATATTATATTGATAAATGGAGTAAAAAGGTAGTAAAAGAGGACGCAAAAAATGAGAATGAGAAGAAAACCATGGGTAAGAACTGAACTTGCAGAAAGTAAATTTTTTATAGATAACCCAGTAGAAAATGTAGGAAAATGGCATGAAGCATTTAAAAGAAAAAACGCACCAATGCACTTAGAACTTGGATGTGGAAAAGGAATTTTCATAGCAAAACTAGCTAGTCAAAATCCACGGGATAAATTACTTAGCAATAGATATTAAGAGCGAAGTATTAGGACTAGCAAAGAGAAATATAGAAAAAGAATATTTAGAAAATAAAAGAGAAATAGATAATGTACTTTTAACAGCCTATGAAATAGAAATAATTCAAAACATATTAAACGAGAAGGACAAAGTAGATAGAATATACATCAATTTTTGCAATCCATGGCCAAAACCAAGACACAATAAAAAAAGATTAACATATCCAAAACAATTAGAAAAATATAAAGTATTTTTAAAACCAGGTGGGGAAATATATTTTAAAACAGACGACGAGAATTTATTTAATGCAAGTATAAAATACTTTGATCAAGAAGAATTTAAAATTATTGCAAAAACAAATGACTTACATACAAATCCAATATGGGAAAACAATATTCAAACAGAACACGAGAAAATGTTTGAAGAACAAGGCATAACAACTAAAGCATTAATTGCAAACCTTTCATAAAAATTTGCCAAAAAGGTATTTACAAAAATAAAATGTGTGATATAATAATAATTAGAAATGAGAAACCACAAACGTGGTTTGCCATTGCATTATGTTAAAAACGCATCCGCAGTAGCAATCACAGATGCGTTTTTTTATTGGTTTATTAGCCTTTGCTCAAAACTTAAAAAAACCGTTGCAAAAAATGTCGTTATATAATATAATGATTGCAAAGGAGAGATATAGATGGAGAAAAGTTTTAGCGAAAGTTATAAAGCCGCAGGAGTAGACGTTACAGCAGGATACAAAGGAGTACAGCTTATGAAAAAAGCTGTGCAAGAAACATACACGAATGCAGTTATATCAGATATAGGTGGATTTGGTGGACTTTATGCACCAAAAATTAAACATATGGAAGAACCAATTTTAGTTTCGGGAACAGACGGAGTAGGAACAAAACTAAAATTGGCTTTTTTAATGGACAAGCATGACACAATCGGAGAAGACTGTGTTGCAATGTGTGCAAATGATGTAATATGCACAGGAGCAAGCCCAATGTTCTTTTTAGACTACATGGCATTAGGAAAAAACATACCAGAAAAAGTAGCAACAATAGTTGCAGGAGTAGCCGAAGGATGTAAAAAAGCAAATTGCAGTTTAATAGGCGGAGAAACAGCAGAAATGCCAGGATTTTATCCAGAAGACGAATATGATTTAGCAGGATTCTGTGTTGGAATAGTAGATAAAAAGAAAATAATTGACAGCAAAACAATTGAAATAGGAGATAAGGTAATAGGACTTAAGTCATCAGGAGTACACTCAAATGGATTTTCATTAGTCAGAAAAATATTCAATATAAATAAAGAAACGATAAATGAATATGTAGAAGAATTAGGAATGACAGTAGGGGAAGCTCTTCTTAAACCTACAAAAATATATGTAAAACCAATACTTAAATTAATAGAACAAGTACAAGTAAAAGGAATATCACATATAACAGGAGGAGGCTTCTATGAAAACATGCCAAGAATGCTACGAGAAGGAGTATCATTAAAAATTGATAAAAATTCATATAAAGTACCAGCAATATTTAAACTAATACAAACAAGAGGAAGTATTCCTGAAAGAGATATGTACAATACATTTAATATGGGAATAGGAATGGCAGTAATCGTACCATCAAACGAAGTAGAAAAAGCAATAAAAATATTAAAAGAAGCAGGAGAAGAAGCATACGAAATAGGAGAAGTTGTAGAAGGAAACAAAGAAATAATAATGTAAAAATTGATAGCACATTTTGTTAAATAAATAAAAAACAAATCAAAAACGAGTAATACTAGGAAAATGAGAAAAAATTTTTGAAATAATACAAAAGTATATTGAAAAAATTTTTACGAAATTTGACAACGTAGTACGAAGTTTTTCATTTGTTTGCAAGGAGGAAGAAATATGGTAAAACGAATCTACGTACAAAAAAAACCAGGATTTGACATTGAAGCAAAAGGCCTATTAGAAGATTTAAAAGAAAATCTTTTATTAGAAAATTTAGAAAATATAATTATACTAAACAGATATGATGTTGAAGGTATAAGTGAAAAAGTATTTGAAAACGCTAAAAATACAGTGTTTTCCGAACCGCAAGTAGACATATGCTTTGAAGAAGAATATCCTTTCGAAGAAGAGGACAAAGTATTTGGCGTAGAATTTTTGCCAGGGCAATTTGACCAAAGAGCAAATTCCTTATCAGAGTGCCTCCAGATATTAACAGAAAAAACAAGGCCTGCCGCTAAAAGTGCAAAAATATATATTTTAAAAGGAAATTTAAGTAAAGAGGATGTAAATAAAATAAAGTCGTATATTATAAACCCAGTGGATTCTAGAGAATGTACATTAGAAAAATTAGAAAGTTTAGATGAAAAACAAAAGGAACCAGATGATGTAAAAATAGTTTCTGGATTTATAAATATGACAGATGAGGATTCTAAAAAATTCTATGAAAAATACGGATTTGCAATGGATATAGAAGATTTAAAATTTTGCCAAGAATATTTTAGAGATATAGAAAAAAGAGATCCAACCATAACAGAAATGAAAATGATAGATACATATTGGTCAGATCATTGTAGGCATACAACTTTTTTAAGTAAACTTGAAAAAGTAGAAATAAACTGGGATTTAGCAAAAAGAGTATATGATGAGTATTTAAAATCAAGAGAATTTGTATACGATAACAAAAAAGCAAAAGATATCTGTTTAATGGATGTTGCAACAATTGCAGTAAAAGAGCTTAAGAAAAAAGGGATGCTTAAAGATTTAGATGAATCGGAAGAAATAAATGCTTGTAGCATAAAGGCAGAAATTTTAGTAGATGGAAAGCCAGAAGAATACTTAATAATGTTCAAAAATGAAACGCACAATCATCCTACAGAAATAGAGCCATTTGGTGGAGCAGCAACATGTTTAGGAGGAGCAATACGTGACCCATTATCTGGAAGAGTGTATGTATATCAAGCAATGCGCGTTACAGGATGCGGAGACCCAAGAACAGCTGTAAAAGATACCCTGCCAAACAAATTACCACAAAGAAAACTAACAAACGAAGCAGCACGTGGATACAGTTCTTATGGAAATCAAATCGGGCTTGCAACAGGAAAGGTAGAAGAAATATATCATCCAGGATATGTAGCAAAAAGAATGGAAATTGGAGCACTTGTTGGTGCAGCACCAAAAGAAAATGTAGTAAGAAAAGTGCCTGAGCCAGGAGATGTGGTAGTGTTACTTGGCGGAAGAACAGGTAGAGATGGATGTGGAGGAGCAACAGGTTCATCAAAAGCTCACAACTCTAAATCATTAACTAGCTGTGGAGCAGAAGTACAAAAAGGAAACGCGCCAGAAGAAAGAAAAATACAAAGACTATTTAGAAATTCAGAAGTAACAAAATTAATAAAAAGATGTAATGACTTTGGAGCAGGCGGTGTATCCGTAGCGATTGGAGAACTTGCAGACGGCTTAGAAATAAACTTGGATAAAGTTCCAAAAAAATATGAAGGCTTAGACGGAACAGAACTTGCAATATCAGAATCGCAAGAAAGAATGGCAGTAGTAATAGAAGAAAAAGATATAGAAAAATTCCAGAAACTTGCCTCAAGCGAGAACATAGAATCAACAGTAGTAGCAAAAGTTACAAAAGAAGCAAGAATGAAAATGTACTGGAGAGGAAAATTAATAGTAGACTTATCAAGAGAATTCCTAAACACAAACGGAACAGTAAAAAAAGCAAACGCAAAAATAGACAAACCAGAAGGCTTAGAAGAATATTTTGAGCAAAAGGGACAGACTCCATTTGTTGAATTAAGCAAAATGGAGCAGACTCCAAATGCCAAAAATTGCATAAAAACAAATGGACAGAACTGTTGTAAAGCAGAAAGATGGAAAAGTGTAGTATCAAACTTAAATTGCTGTTCGCAAAAGGGGTTAGTAGAAAGATTTGACAGCACAATAGGAGCTGGAACAGTGCTTATGCCATTTGGCGGGAAATATCAACTTTCGCCAATCGAAGCAATGTGTGCAAGAATACCAACAATCAATGGATATACGAACTCAGGAACAGCCATGTCATTTGGATATGACCCATATCTTTCAGAAATAAGTCCATTCCATGGGGCAGTATTTGCAGTAATCGATTCACTTACTAAATATGTAGCAGTTGGAGGAGACTATAAAAAAGCATGGTTTACCTTTCAAGAATATTTTGAAAAGCTAAGAAACGAGCCTTCAAGATGGGGAAAACCTTTAGCAGCACTTCTTGGAGCATATCTAGTACAAGAAAAATTAGGACTTGCATCAATTGGTGGGAAGGACTCAATGTCTGGTTCATATAATGAACTTGATGTACCACCAACCCTTTGTTCTTTCTGCATAGGCGTAGTAGATACAAATAAAGTAGTGTCAAATGAATTTAAAAAGGAAAATTCAAATGTATACATATTAAAAACAAAATACACAAAAGACTATATGCCGGATTTTGAAGATTTAAAAGAAAATTATGAAATAGTACATAAATTAATAAAAGCAAGAAAAGCTATATCAGTTGCTACAATAAGGCAATACGGAATAGCAGATGCTTTAAGCAAAATGTGTTTTGGTAATAAACTAGGATTTGAATTTAAAACAGAAAAATGCCTATTTAAACCACGTTATGGCTCTTTTATAATAGAAGCGTCAGAAGAATTAAATACAGACAAATTAGAACTTTTAGGAAAAACAATTAAAGAAAAAGAAATAAGAATATCAGA
>CANRFS010000092.1 GCA_947629965.1 uncultured Clostridia bacterium | reverse complement strand
TAAAATAACTCCAATATACGAATATAATCCGGTACTTAAAATTAGCTTAAATTGCATAATTGATGTAAAAATTGTGCATATTATAAATGTAATATATATGTTAATAAAGAAAAGGAGTGTAAAGTATGATGAAAGAACATCCAATAGAAGGCCTTATGTCTGCAGCAATGACTAGCATTCAAGATATGGTCGATGTAAACACAATAATAGGAGACCCAATAGAAACAACCAATAATATAGTAATTATCCCTATTTCAAAGGTATGTTTTGGATTTGCAGCAGGAGGTAGCGAGTTTAACGAAGAAACTGTAGACGAATATAATAAAAAAGAAAAGGAAGAATTAATTCAATACAGATTACCGTTTGGAGGAGGAAGTGGAGCAGGAGTGAGCATAAATCCAGTTGCATTTTTAGTAGTTCAAGAAGGAACAGTAAAATTGCTTCCAGTAAATCATTCATCGACTATAGATAGATTATTAGATTACGTTCCTGATTTATTTGAAAAGATAAACCAAGTAATGAAAAACAAAATGAAAGTAAAATGTGAATCAGAAGATAAAAAAGCTTCAAAACCAAAAACAGATGAAAACAATAAAAAAGATAAAAATGATAACAACAATAAGGACAATAAAGATGATTACACCTATGAATTTGAATACGATGAAACCGAAGAACAAGATGATTAACAAATATTATATTCATATTAAATTTATTGGCTACACTTATTCGCTAGGACGGAGGAAAAAATCCCATTTCTGCGAAATAAATTTTTTCCTCACGTCCAGACGCTCAAACAACAATTTATCTAAGCAAAGTAAACCAATTTTCAATTGTTCTTACAGACATATTCACTAAATTTAATTTTTTCACATCTTGCTTTGCAACAATATTAACCCTAGAAATTTCTTCATTATCAATTGAATAAACAACTTCACCTAATTTTTGACCACTAATAACCGGAGCTGATACAGTATCATCTAAAACAATATTTGTAGATATAGTTTTAGATTTTCCTTTAGGAATTAAACAACCACTATCTGATTCTAAGATTGCATCCACTGTAGAATTTATACCTTTATCTACATTTATAGTTCTTACAACATCGTCTTTTTTTGAACAATCTACATATTCAAAATTGCTAAAACCATAATCAAGAAGTTTTTGAGCCTCCGAAAAACGAATAGCTGATGTTTCACCTTTCATAATTACTGCAATTAAAGAAAGATTATTTCTAGTTGCGGTTGCAGATAAATTAAAAAGAGCGATAGATGTAGAACCTGTTTTTAAACCTGTTGCACCTTCATAGTTTCGTATTAATTTATTTGTATTAACAAGCTCAGATTCGCCATTTCTCAAACTATCCATCCAAATAGTAGTGTATTCAGTTATTTTGGGATGTTTAGTCATTAATTCTCTTGACATTAATGCAATATCATAACTAGAAGTTAAGTGTCCATCTTCATCAATACCATGACAGTTCTTAAAACATGTATCATTCATTCCAAGTTCTTTGGCCTTTTTATTCATTTGCTCTACAAACAATTCTTCAGATCCAGCAATATATTCTGCCATTGCCATAGCACAATCATTAGCAGAAACAACACAAATAGCCTTTAACATTTCATGAACTGTAAGTGTTTCAGTTGTATCAAGCCAAATTTGCGATCCTCCCATAGAACTTGCTTTTTCTGAGCAAGGTACAGCATCATCGAGTGTAATTACACCATTATCAAGAGCTTCCATAATTAATAGAACAGTCATAATTTTAGTAACACTAGCTGGTCTTAATTGTTCATGAGGATTATATTCATACAAAACAGTTCCAGTTCTTTGATCCATCAAAATAGCACTTCCAGAAGTTATTCCTAAAAAATTACCAGAATTATTTTTATTATTTTCTATTTCATTTTTCTCATCAGGAGTAGTAGATGTTAAAGCAGAAGAATTATTTGACCAAACATAAACACTATCTTCATCAATAGCTTTTGAATATAACGGAAGTAATAATGTAAATATAAAAACAGATAAAACAATATATATTAAGGCTTTTAATTTTTTATCAAGCATATAAAAAACCTCCTAAAATAGTATTAGTAAATACTATGCTTTTAGGAGGATATTTAGAATATAAAATTAAATTTTAAAAATGCTAGCATAAATATTATCACCATCTGTTGATGCTTTAATCTTTATATCATAATCAAATTCGTTTTTAAATTTAAAATCTATGCTACCATAAGCAACAGCAGCATCCTTTCCTTCAGGAACATAATATACTTTTTGGCTATGTTCGTGCCTTTCTACAATAGTAAGTTCTGGTAAGGCAAGTACGGCATTATACAATGTACTACTTATTTGGCAATTTCCGTCCGCCATATCCTTTTACTTTATTACCATCTTTATCAAATATATCAGCTTTTTGATAGCCTCTATCTGGGGTAGCTTTTCCTACTGTGTCACAAAAAGAAAATGTTTCTCCTGATTTTACAACTGTTCCATTTAATTCTGAACAAGTAAGCCTAATATTATTTTGCCTTCCAGAATCATTTGGTGTATAAATTTTTGTCGAAAAAGATGAAAGCTCAGTCTCAGCTTTTTCATTATTGCTATTATTAGTAGTATTACTATCAGTATTAGCATCGTTATTATTATTATTATTATTATCGGTATTGTTACTATCCATAGCAATAGTGCGTTCAGAAGAATAACTATTTTCTTCTGTATTTGTTTCATAGTTGTTTCCACAACCACTTAAACAAAAAGATAGAGCAATCAATGCAATAAAAATTTTTTTCATACTATTCCTCCATAATAATTTATATTATAATTTTAGTATGTCCAAAAAACGTGATAAATATTGACAAAACTAAAAAATATAGTATAATAAATTATGTAAGTTATTTTTTAGGAGAAAAGTATATGTTACCAAAAATTTGGAAAAAAATAGGATTAATTATATTAATAATAGCTTGTTTATGGAATATAGTTTTTAAATTAGTAAATAAGATATCTTTTGATAATGCTATAAATAATTTTAAACAACAGATACAAACAATAACTAAAATAGGCAAATAATTTATTAATATAATGATGAATTTAAGTTAAAAAAATAAATATAATTAAAAATAAATTTGCAAAATAAAAAAATATATGTTAAAATAGATAAAGATTTTTTTAATTAGCGAAGGAAGAGGTGAATACTTAATGAAAAAGGAGATACAACCAGAATACAATACAACAACTATTACATGTGCATGTGGTAATGTTTTAGAAGTTGGATCTACAAAAAAAGATTTAAAAGTAGATGTATGTTCTAAATGCCATCCATACTGGACAGGTAATTTAAGAAAAGATACTACAGGTGGAAGAGCAGATAAATTCAAAAAGAAATACGGAATTGAATAAAATAATTTATATAAAAGGCACTCTTTGTAGAGTGTTTTTTTATTACCCCTAAAATGGACAAAACTTCTTAATTTTCATCAAAGGATAATAGATTTAATATATAGAAATAAATATAAGAATATTACTAATATAAAGAGGGTATGCCAATGAAAAAAATATTAATATATATTGTATTTTTAATATTATTATGTTTCTTAATTCCAATATTATTTACAAAGAGAAATACTGTTAAGCAAGTAGCAACAACAGAAAAAGAAGTAGTTCAAGAAGTTGAAGAAAAGTACGACTATGGTAAATACAATAAAATTAAATTATTACATACAAAAACAGGAGAAGTAGAAGAATTAGATTTAGACACATATTTACTTGGAGTTGTATCTGGAGAAATGCCTGCACATTTTGAAGAAGAAGCATTAAAAGCACAAGCAGTAGTTGCAAGAACATATACTCTTTATAAAATTACAAATGGTAGCAAGCACGAAAATGCAGATGTATGTGATAGCGCAGAGTGCTGTCAAGCATGGATTACAAAGGAATATAGGCTTAGTAGATGGGAAGAAGATGTTAGAGAAAGCAATTGGGCTAAAATAGAGAAGGTAGTAAATAGTACAAAAGGAAAAATAATAACATATGATGGAAAACCAATAAATGCGTTTTTTCACTCAAATAGTGGAGGTAGCACTGATACTGCAACAGCTGTGTGGGGTGGAACAAATTATCCATATTTGCAAGCAGTTCAAACTTCAGGAGAAGATGCCTATGATCAATATAATTCTGAAGTTTCAGTAAACAAAGAAGAATTTATATCTAAAATAAAAAAATATCATAGTGATTTTAAAATAGATTTTAATAAAGAAGATCAAATACAAATTTTAGAATATACAGAAGGAAACAGAATAAAAAATGTAAAAATAGGAAACTTAAATCTATCAGGTGTAGAAGTAAGAACTATTTTCGGGTTACGATCTGCAAATTTTCAAATTAATATAGAAGGTGATAATGTAAAGTTTAAAGTTACAGGATATGGGCATGGAGTAGGAATGAGTCAGACAGGCGCGGATAGTCTTGCAAAACAAGGAAAAAATTATGAAGAAATCATAAAGCATTATTACACTGGAGTTAAAATTATAGATATGTAAAATAAATAATGTATAAATTTCAAAAAAAAGGAAATAATTTTACTAAAGAAAAATTAAGGAGGCACTTATGAGAAGAGGAAGAAGAGAAAAAATTGATAGCAATAATAACTTTAAACGATTTATTTATTTATCAGTAGGGATTTTACTTGCGATAATTATTACATTTATTGTAACTTTAATAATTTACAATAATAAACTAAAGAATTCAACGTATAGTTCATTAACAAGTGAAAAAATAGCAGATTTAGTTCCAAATACAGAAAATTATTTAAATGAAACAAATGATTATATTGAAGAGGCAAGTAGTGATATAGGTAAGAGCATAGAAGAAGCAATAAAGGATATAGAATCAAAAGAAGAAAAAACTAATGCAGATACAAAAAAAGAAGAAGAGAAAGAAGAAAATACTAAGAAAGAAGAAACTAAAGCTGAACCAGAAAAAGTAAAAGACCCAGAATTTACTATGCCAGTAAAAGGAGAAAATATGAGAGAATATGCAAAAGATTCTTTAATATATTCTGAAACCCTAGAAGAATGGGTAACGCATTTAGGTATAGATATAAAAGCTGATAGAACATCTGTTGTTAAAGCAGCAGAGGCTGGAACTATAAAATCAATCAAAAACGATCCAAGGTATGGATTAACTATAGTAATTGAACACGTAAATGGATATGAATCAGTATATTCAAACCTACTTACAACTGAATTTGTAACAGAAGGAGAAAAAGTAGAAAAAGGTCAATCGATTGGTACAGTCGGAAATTCTGCATCATTTGAAATAGTTGATGAACCACATTTACATTTTGAAATTTTAAAAGACAACGTAAAT
>CANRFS010000091.1 GCA_947629965.1 uncultured Clostridia bacterium | reverse complement strand
AGCTTCCTGAGGTTCATCTTTGCGATAATGAATATGACGAAGCAGTATATATAGTAGAGCAAATAGAACATTTAAGAAGAACAGAACACTATAAATATTCTGATTTTGCTATTCTTTATAGAATGAATACACAGTCTCGTAGTATAGAAGAAATTTTAGTAAGAGAGCAAATTCCATATAAAATTGTTGGAGGACATAAATTCTACGAAAGAAAAGAAATAAAAGATATAATTGCATACTTAAGACTTATAGAAAATACAGCAGACAATTTAAGTTTGCAAAGAATAATTAATGAGCCTAAAAGGGGAATTGGTAAAACAAGTTTAGAAAAAATAGAAAGCTTAGCTGCAATTAATGGAATATCAATGTATGAAGTGATAAAAAAAGCAAATGAATTCGGACTAAATAAAGTATATGTAAATTCTAGAGAATTTGTAGAGTTGATAGATGATTTATCAAGCAAAAAGGAAAATATGGCAATATCTGAGCTAGTAAAAGAGGTTTTAAATAGAAGCGGATACACTCAAAGCTTAGAGCTAGAAGATACAACACAAGCGGAAAACAGACTAGAGAATCTAGAAGAATTTTTAACAGTTGCACTGGAATTTGAGGAGGAAGAAGCAGAAAACACTTTAGCAGAATTTCTAGAGAGCATAACACTTGCAAGTGATGTAGATGAATTAGAAGAAACAGAGGAGTCAGTAACATTAATGACACTTCATAGTGCAAAAGGACTTGAATTTCCAGTTGTATTTCTAGTAGGAATGGAAGATCGGAATATTCCCAAGTTATAAGTCGATAGGAGAACCAAGAGAACTAGAAGAAGAAAGAAGACTTTGCTATGTAGGACTTACAAGAGCAGAAGAATATTTATATTTAACATATGCAAGACAAAGGACAATATTTGGATCAACATCTTGCAATAAAGTTTCAAGATTTCTAGAGGAAATTCCAAAAGAATTATTAGAAGGGTATGAAGAAACAGGCAAAAATACATATAATCAAAAAGAAACAGAATACGATTGGGAATATGGAAATGTAAAAAAATATCAGAATAATAAAGTATTCAATGATAAATTTTCACCAGCAAAACCTGCATTTGAATTTAGAACTGCAGAAAGTTTCTTAAATTCACTTGGCAAAAGTAAGACAAATAATGAGGAAGTAGATTTAAGTAAATTTAGAGCTGGAGTAACTGTAAATCATAAAAAATTTGGAGAAGGTGTAATAAATTCTGTAGAGCAAGAAGGCGATGATTTAAAATTAGATATTAATTTTGAAAAGGTTGGACATAAGAGATTAATGGCAAAATATGCTAATTTAAAAATTGTTTAAAGAAAATCCATATATTTAGAATATATTAATATAATTGTATAAATTTGAGAAATATGTAAATAATATACTTGAATAATGTTAGATAGCTGAAAGGATGATAAAAATGGCTACATTAACGCAAGTAGAATTACAAAATTTAAAACACTTAATAGAATCACATGATATTTCTTATCAAAAATTAAACACATATGCCTCACAATGTGTAGATCCGCAGATTAAGCAAATGTTTACAAAAGCTGCACAAGATTCTTTAAATACAAAACAAAAATTATTAACATTTTTAAATTAGGAGGATGAAGAATGGAAGAAAAATATATGGTAAACGATATTTTAGAAAATGTTAAATCTACTCTTTTAACGTATCAAGGGGCTATATCAGAAACAGAAAATATGCGGACTTAGGCAAGCAATACAGCAAATAAGGGATAATGATGAATCTTTTCAATATGAACTATTTAAAGTAGCACAAGCAAAAGGATACTATACGCAAGAAGCAGAAGCAACACAAAAGGAAATTGATAAAATCAAAAATGAAGTTGCAAATTAAATGTCGAAATTTTGGGAATTAGAGATTATAAATTACTTAATATTTGGTCTCTAATTTTTTTAAATTCAACTAAAAATGCCCTACGGAAGCAATAGAAACAAGAATAGCAGACCTTGCAAAATAAAGAGTAAAAAAGAGAAAAAAAGAGTAAATATGAGTAAACGGGAGTATCTAAAATCATAAAACAATATATCAGAAATAATAAAAATTGCCAAAAAATATAAAATAAGGTAAAATAAAAAACGTGTTAGAAAGAAATAGATAGGAGTGTTAATTATTTTAAAGAGTATAAAAAATATATTTATTCATGTTAGAAGTTCAATAAAATTTATATTTTTGTTAGTAATAGCAACTGTAATTATAGCAGGCATAATATCATTAGTATATAGACCTATGTATAGTGTAACTCTAGATGGTGAATTTATAGGGTATACAACAAATAAAACAAAATTACAAAAAAGAATAAATGAATATCTTGAGGGAGAAGGACAAAATGTTGCATTTATAGATGTAAAGAGCTTACCAGAATATTCATTATGCTTATTAAAGAAAGAAAATCAAACTAATGATGATGAAATATTTGAAAAGGTAAAAAGTTCAGGAACAACATATTACGAATATTATGCAATACTTGAAAAATCAGAAGAAAAATATTATGTTTCTACAAAAGAAGAAGCTGAAAAGATTATTAATCAATTAAAAGAGAAGAAAAGTAGAAATATAGATGACTTAGGATATACAAAACTTCATTCAACAGAGCTTAAGGAATTTAAGGATACGGATTCAGTAGTAACAGCATTATATGAGAAACCAAAAGTAGTAGTTGCATCAGCATATTCAACATATACTGGACAAAGAATAGTAAGTAATGCTACACCATCAGCTCAAGTATTAGGAATAGGATTAATAAAACCAGTTTCTGGAATAATCACTTCAAGATTTGGAGTAAGAAGCAGTGGAAATCATAAAGGCTTAGATATAGCAACATCAACAGGAACAACAGTTGCAGCATCAGCAGGCGGAACAGTTGTATTTTCTGGATGGGATTCTTACGGATTAGGAAATTGCGTAAAAATATCACACGGAAACGGTGTAGAAACAGTATATGGACACTGTAGTAAGTTATATGTAACTGTAGGTCAAACAGTTTCACAGGGAGAGGCAATTGCAGCTGTAGGATCAACGGGAAACTCAACAGGACCACACTTACATTTAGAAATAAGAGTAAATGGCGTTGCGCAAAACCCACAATTATATTTATATAAGTAAATTAATAAAAGCAAAAAACAAACCAAAAGGAACAAAATCTTTTTGGTTTATTTTTTAGTTATATTTTTATTTATTATTAAAATGTTTTACACAATTATTAATTGCATTTGTTTTAAAAATCATATTACCATATTCTATAAGTTTGCGTTCGAATATATCTGAGTTAGTAATATGTGTTCCAAATTCGACAGTTGAACAGTGAATTAATTTAAAAGTATTAAAATCTATATTACTTATATTAATACACAAATAATATTTTGAGTTATAGCTATAAAGAGTAGAATTTTTTAATTTAAGATATGTATTATTATTTATAGAATTTTTCAAATAATTGCAAAATTCTAGGTAATTTTCAAAAGTATTAAACATGTATATGGCCACAGAATTTTTTTGATTTATACTTTTTCTTTTAACTTTTACTTTTTTTACTTGCTCTTTTTCAGGAACAATACGAGTTACAGTCAAAATAAAGTTTCCGCTCGGGAACAGCTAAAGCTTCTATCATCAATTTATAATTTTTTGTTTCAAATCCAATTTCTTTTTCAGCTTTATCTAGCATATCGTAAAATACGTCTTGAGATTCAATAGAATTTGACATGAATGAGTGTAAATCTATATTCTTTTCTTTTAAATCTTCTAAATTTAAGGTAATTCTAATTTTATTTTCACTTAACTTTTCAATTTGCAATTTAAATACCTCCAATTGTATTATGTATAAATATATTATAGCATTAATATTACTATTTTTAAATAGCAAAAATATGGAAATTTACTATATTATATTTAAAAGCATTTAAAATGTTCAAGGTTTTTGGCAAATTACTTGAAAAATAAGCAAAGAAAATATATAATATATGCGTACTAAACAATAGGAGGAATAAATATGGCAACAAAAGAAAAAAATATATGGATATTATTAGTATTTCTATTATCAGGATTAGTAATAGGAGGTCTGCTTGGAGAACTAGCATCAAAAGTAGACTGGCTATGGTGGCTATCATATGGAGAAAGATTTGGATTATCTAACCCTATAGAATTAGATTTAAGTGTTATTACAATAACATTTGGATTAATGTTTAAAATAAATATAGCTAGTATAATAGGAATGGCACTTGCAATATTTATTTATAGAAAAATATGAGATAAATATTGCATTTAAAGTAAAAAGTACAAAATTTGCTTTGTAAATTTTGTGGGGGGTAATTTTATTTTTGAAAGGATATGAATTATGAAATTAAAAATGAAAGAACTCCCAATATCAGAAAGGCCATATGAAAAGTTAGAATTATATGGACCAGAAATGTTATCGAATAGCGAACTTTTGGCAATAATAATTAAGAGTGGGACAAAGGAAGAAAATTCGGTATCAGTTGCACAAAAAGTTTTAAATTTAAACAATGAAAGTAACAAAGAAAATTTAAAATTTTTGTGCGAAACTTCAATAGAAGAGTTTATGAAAATAAAAGGTATAGGTAAAATAAAAGCTATACAACTAAAAGCTATTGGAGAACTAACCAAAAGAATATCAAAACCAATAAACGAAAATAAAATAAAAATCAAGAGCACAAAAGATGTAGCAGATCTTATGATGCCAGAATTAAGATATGAAAAAAGGGAATTTGCTAAAGTAATTATTCTTAACAATAAAAATGTAGTTGTAAGGATAATGAATATATCCTTTGGAGGAACAAATTTCGCAAGCATTGCCCCAAAAGAGGTTCTTGCAGAAGCAGTAAAAACTGGATCACCAAAGATAATACTTGTTCATAATCATCCAAGTGGTGATGCAACACCTAGCAAAGAAGATTACAGAATTACAGATAGAATTTACGAATGTGCAGACATAATGGGAATTGAACTTTTAGATCATGTTGTAATAGGTGATGGAACATATGAAAGTATTTTAATGGGAAAGGAAAAGAGGGTAAAATGAAATTATTTAGCTTAAAATCAAAAGATATTGGAATTGACTTAGGAACGGCAAACACATTAGTAACACTAAAAGGAAAAGGAGTTATATTAAAAGAACCATCTGTTGTAGCAATAGATAGAAGAACAGGTAATATTTTAGCAACAGGGCATGAGGCAAAAGAAATGCTTGGTAGGACTCCAGAGTCAATAAAAGCAGTAAGACCATTAAAAGATGGAGTAATTGCAGATTTTACAGCAACACAATTAATGCTTAAAAATATTGTTACAAAAGTATGCCAAAGATATAATGCAGG
>CANRFS010000090.1 GCA_947629965.1 uncultured Clostridia bacterium | reverse complement strand
ACCCCATATTGAGTCATAATATCACTTCCTATTGCAATAGATGCACTTCCAGAAATAGGTCTTAAGATTGCAAGTGGCATTATTTCTGTAGGAATATTTAAAAATTTTACAATAGGGTAAATTAATTTTATTATAAAATCTAATATTCCAGAACATCTTAATGCACCAATCGCAACAAATAATCCTATTAATGTAGGAAATATTTTTACAACAATTTCAATTCCTTCTTTAGCTCCGTCTAAAAAAGTATCAAAAACCTTATTCTTTTCAATTAATCCATATGTAAGTATTAATAAAATAGTAAAAGGAATTGCTAAATTAGATAAGTAATTTATAACTGTCATCATTATCTCCTAAAATTTTTTCATTAAAAGTTTTGTTGAAATCGTTGCTGCCAATGCAGCGCATAAGGTTGCTACCCATACAGGAACTATCATCGCTGTAGGATTTTCCGAACCTAATGAGCTTCTTATTGCTATTACAGTTGTTGGTATTAATTGTATAGATGCTGTATTTAACACAATAAACATTGCCATAGAATTTGATAATCTACTTTTATCTTTATTTTTTTCTTGCATAGATTTCATAGCTTTTAATCCTAACGGTGTTGCAGCATTTCCGAGCCCCATTATATTTGCTATCATATTCATTGTTATTTCATCATGAACTTTTTCCTCCTTCTTTATATCTGGAAATAATTTTTTTATAATTGGATTCAATAATTTACTAAGATGTTTTACTATTTTTGTTTTTGATGCAATTTGCATAAGTCCATTCCAAAGACACATTGTACCAAGTAAAGAAATTGACAGTTCTACTGCTAATTTTGTAGATTCAAAAATTGAACTATTAACTTCTGCAACTCTTCCATTTAAAATTGCATATATAAAAGAAACTATTATAAAAATAGGCCAAATTGTATTTAACATTCTATCTCCTAATGAATAAATTCATTATTTAAAAAAATTTTTATTTTCTAAAATTATTGTATTCCCAAAATTGATTATATATGATAAAATAATTTACAGAAAAAGGAAAATCTTATTGACCTTTTTCTCAAGTTATGGTATTATTAAAGTGACTTGAATTTGTCGAAAAATGTAAATTTAGGGGGGCACATTATGAAATCAACTGGAATAATTAGAAGAGTGGATGAATTAGGTAGAGTTGTATTACCTATTGAATTAAGAAACAAATTTGGAATTACAGAAAAAGATCCCATGGAAATATACGTGGACGGAAACTCTATAATATTAAAAAAATATGAACCTAACTGTATATTTTGTGGTAATTCAAAAAAACTTATTGATTACCAAGGGAAATTAATTTGTGAAAAATGTGCAAATAAAATATCTAATTTAAAAGCTGAATAATGCACAAGGTAATCTTTCGCCATTCTTTATTACGTCAATCTAGCATTTGCAATTAAGCAGAGCAAAGCTCAAATGTTAATTACAATTGTATTAAAAGAGGATTTTATAATCCTCTTTTTCTAGTTTTATTTTCTATTTAAAAAATGCTGATATATTTCATTTTTATTTGTATTTCTGTCTTTAGCAATTTGTTTTATTATATCTTTTTTTTCATATTTTAAATTTTCGTAATACTCGTAATGTTCTTCTAATGATAAATTGCTTAATTCCTTTTGTTTTTCCTCCTGCTTGCTTATCTTACTTCCTTCTATAATAATTACAAATTCCCCTTTAGGATTTTCATATTTTTTTAGTATATCTGAAATTTTTCCTCTTATATATTCTTCATGAATTTTTGTAATTTCTCTTGCCAAAACAATTTTCCTATCACCCAAGATTTCACTTATGCTTTTAAGAGTATTTATCAGTTTATGTGGTGCTTCATAAAAAATTAAGGTTTGCTTTAATTTTTTTACGTCTTCTAATTTTCCTTGTTTTTCTTTCTTATTTACCGGTAAAAATCCTACAAATACAAATTCTTTAGTATTTAACCCAGATGAAATTAGAGCATTAATCAAAGCGCAAGCACCTGGAATTGGTATTATTTCTATTCCATTTTTTATTGCTTCTTTAACTATTTCTTCTCCAGGGTCCGATATTCCTGGTGTTCCTGCATCAGATACGATTGCAATATTTTCGCCATTCAAAACTTTTTCAATTAATATATTACTTTTCGATTTTTCATTTTGTTTATAATAACTGATTAAAGGTTTTGTAATATTTAAATGATTCAACAATTTTAATGTATGTCTAGTATCTTCTGCTGCAATTAAATCTACTTCTTTTAATATTTTAATTGCTCTTAAGGTAATGTCTTCTAAATTTCCAATCGGAGTTGCTACTAAATATATTTTTCCGTTTCATTACTTCTCCTTTTTATTATATATTTTTAATATTTCGTCTGTATATGTTCCATCGTTATTATATACCACTAATGGTTTTTCTACCTTTAAAAATGGCCTTCCACATTTTGTTGCCTTTATCAAAACTAAATTAGGCTCTTTATTAAATTTAGGATAAACAAATTTAATATTTTTAGGCTCCAATTTATATTTTTTTAATGCCTCAATTATATCTACTAATCTATCTGGTCTATGTACCATATAAATTGAACAATTATTTTTTAATAAATAACTAGATACTTTTGCTATATCTTCTATATTACACATTATTTCGTGCCTTGAAATTAATTTTAATTCATTCTTGTTCTTCAACCCAGTATTATTCTTTTTGTATGGCGGATTTGTAACAATTGCATCAAAACTATTCGCAGAAAATTTTTTATTTAAATTTTTTAAATCATCATTAATTAATTTAAATTTATTTTCTAAATTATTTAATCTGCAAGATCTCTTTGCCATATCATAAACTTCTTCTTGTATTTCAATACCAAATATTTCTTTCAAATTAGTCTTGCCGCATAATAAAATACTTATAATTCCTGTTCCTGTTCCTAAATCTAAAACTCTTGCATCATATTTTATTTCTTTTGCAAAATCAGATAACAGTATACTATCTATACCAAAGCAAAACCCATTATTATTTTGTATTATTTTTAAATCTTTATATTCTAAATCATCTATTCTCTCATTCTCTTTTAAAAAAATAATTATTCCTCTTTTCTATATACAATTATTATTTATTTTCATATTATATATTATCATAGTTTTATAGTTAATTTCAAGGAGGTTTTAAATGGATTCAAATCGCTCTAATAAAAATAAAAAAAAATTAAATTTTTCAGAAAGAAAAGATTGCACAATTCGTTCTATTAAAGAAATAGAATATTTCTTGTGCAATCTCGATAAAGCAATAAAATCATTTAAAATTTATAAATTTTTAAAATAATAAATTAATATTAAATCATTTTTATTTAATTAATATTTTTTATAATTATTCTCTAATAAATATTTTATCAAATTTTACTCCGCCATCTGGAAATCCTTTATTTTCTTTTCCATCTATTAAAAATGCTACTTTATTAATTTCTGTTAATTCCGTTACTGTATTTACTATTGATTTTAAAATTAACTCTTCTTGATCTTTTCCTAAATTTTGTTCTTTAATAAAATCTTCTGAAAAATCTATATATAAAATATTATCTTTTATTTTCGCATCATTTAATTTAGTATTTTCAGGAATTAATTTTAATAATTTTTCATTTTTTGGTCCCTCTATTAATAAATTAATTAAAAATTTATATGGATTATCTAATAATTCCTTTGCATCAATCTGCCTTGCCTCTGGTGAAATATTATAATTATCTTTATCTAAAAAATATAAAGTAATTATTGTTTGTCGTAATTGTTCATCTGTAATTTCTTCTTCCGGAGTATATTCATAAATAATTTCGTCACTATTTTTCTTAACATTATTATAAATTAAATACCCTACACACAATAAAATTAATACAATTAAAATAATACTAACATACATAAAAATTCTTTTATTTTTCATATATTAAACTCCTTTTTATATTTATTTGTTTAATAATATTAAAGACAAGTTTAATTTAGAACTAAAAATTCTAAATAAATAATTATTGAAATTCTATAATCATTTATTTAAATTGTTTACTCACATTGTTCTAGTTAATTATTTTTTAATTTATTTTAATTAATAATTTTATTTAATTATTTTAATTAATATTTTTAATTAATTATTTTTTTTATTTCTTTTAATTTTAATTTTGTTGTTTTATATCCAATTTCAAATAATTCCTCAATTTTATTTTTATCTAATAATGAAATATTTTCTGTTTTTATTTTTAATAAATAATCCGCACCTTCTATTTCGTAATTTAATAATTCATGTGACAATATTTCTAAAGAATTTCCTACAACTTCAATTATATTTTCGCAGCATTTACTATCAGGCTCTTTTTCAAATATTATACTTATTACTTTATCCGCACCTATCTCTTTTAAACCTTTCCAAGGAATATTTTCTCTAATTCCCCCATCAACTAATTGATTTTTTTTATAATTGCATGGAGCAAATACTAATGGATAGCTACAACTTGCTCTAATAGCTTTTGCTATTTTTATATTATTATCATATACAATTTTATCCGAAAATTTTGACCTAATTTCTTTTGAACAAAAAAAATATATTTTTCCATTATTAATATCTACACTTGGAATTAATAATGGAAAATTAATATCTTTTATTTTTTTTATATTTTTTTCTTTTATTACTTCATCAACTATTTTTTCAATTACTTCTCCAGAATTTAATCCATTTATAATTATTTTTCTTTTTATTAAAATTCCATAAATTAATTTTATAATGTTTTTTAATTCTACATATTTTATTTTTTTTGCATATTTTTTAAATATTATTAAAATTTCTTTATAATTAAATCCCATTGCATAAAGAGTAGCTACTATACTTCCTGAAGACGCTCCAGAAATATAATCTATTTTAATACCTTCCTCTTCTAACGCTTTTATTACTCCTATATGTGCAGCTCCTTTTATTCCCCCTCCGAGCTAATGCTAATCCTATTTTCATTTTTATCACCATTAAATATTATTTATAATTTTTTATTTTATGATAATATCTTTATACTTATATTTTATAAAATTATTTTTTAATTTATTTGAATAATATTTATTTATTTTTTTAAATCATGTTATATATATTTATTTTTTATAATTTATTTAATAAATTTTTTAAGTCACTTTATTTTTATATTTTTATTTTTGTTTGTCTTTTTGAATTTTATTTTATTTTTTATTAATCAAAAATAAATATCTAAATTTTAAGCCAAATATAACTTTATGTATACTGGTTTTTCTTCTCAAATTTTCTTATACTATATTAGTTCATAATCAGAAAAATTTTTCCCAAGACCATATATTTGTCTTTTAGTTGGTTTTTTACCTTAAATTATGTAATCTCTTATTTTGTTCTGTTTTGCTTTATGTTTACCAATTTTGTTTTGACAAATTTCTCTTCTTCCCTTTATTTCCGATACTTTCGAGGAACCTTCTTTATATATGAATTATATGTATC
>CANRFS010000089.1 GCA_947629965.1 uncultured Clostridia bacterium | reverse complement strand
TTGCTAAAACTAGCCTTTGCAAAAATAAAATCAATTTCTCCAATTAATGAAACATCATTTTTTAGTTCATTTGTAATAATGGCAAATTTTTTAGAAAGCTCTTCTAAAATTCTAAGTATTTCTATCTGTTCATCTGCTTTTAAATTATTAAGCTGATTATTAAGTTCAAATATAGCTAAT
Source organism: uncultured Clostridia bacterium (assembly GCA_947629965.1). GTDB lineage: Bacteria > Bacillota > Clostridia > TANB77 > CAG-508 > CAG-452. Next base: position 5,529 of record CANRFS010000089.1, on the reverse strand, counting down.
GGCTCAACAAAAACAGTAGAACCACTTGAGGATATTTCATGCACGAACCCTTTTATTTGTCCTCTATACTCTGTTTTAACAGGAACTACATATCTTTCGTTCTTTATTGTTACAACACTATCTTGAAGATATTTTGAGTAAGTATTAGAATGAACTATTGTATTTAATTTATTCTTTATTTCTAAACTTAAATCTTTCTGAGCTTTCCTTATTGATTTAAGTTTTGTAGAAGCATTATCAGATATAGTATTTTCATCTAAAATTTTATCACTTATTTCTTTTTCTAACTGTTTATTTATATACAAGTCAAAAAAATAACTTGAAATTAAGCTATATTCTTCTGAATCAAAACAAAAGTATTCCTTAATTTCCCTAGAAGTTTTTAGTATATGAGTAAGTTTTAATAAGTCTGAAGCATCTAAAGAAAAATTGGATTCTAAATTTTTAATTAATATATCTATATTATCAATTTCAGAAATAGGAAGACTTCCATTTCTGCAAATTAAATTATATGCTTCATAAGTTTGATTTAACAAAAATTCTACGTTAGTAGTAGGCATTAAACTTTTGCACTTATTTATACCGATATATGTTTTAGCAAATAAACACAATATTTCTAAAATTTTATTATATTCTAATTTTTCTAAATACTTATTTTTCATTCTAAATCTCCTCAAATTACAATTTGTATTTTATCATTTTTAGCGATATAAGTAAATAAAAGTTAAAAACATATTGCAAAAATACATGTAATTACATTATAATAATATTAAATAATATACTTTAACAAAGGAGAAAGTAAATGAAAAATTTAAAAAAAGAAAATGGAGCTATAACGGTTGTAACATTAGTTACAATATTATTTATAGTATCATTCTTAATGAGTTCATATATTATTGTGGCAAACAAAGTAAAAACTCAAAAAGAAATGCTAAATGAAACAAAAAAAGTATATGAATCCACTAGTACTATGGAGGAAATATACAATTCATATTTTAGAAACGGCAATGTAATACCAATATATACGGTTGATCAATTATTATTGATAGGAAAAGGGCAGAAAAATGTAAATGTAAACGGCAAGTATTATGATTTCAACAATAGTGAAGATATAATTTATGTATTAATGAATGATTTAAGCTTCAGAGCAGAGGATTATAAAGATAAATTAACTGATGAATATTGGACACCAATAGGAGACAATGAGGATTTTGTAGCAAAATTTGAAGGAAGAGGGCATACTATAGAAGTCACATATAGTGATGGTATTAAGGTTTACGACAAAAACAACAATTATTCTGATAAAATACCTGAATATAGTAAAGCAAAACAAAATAATGATGGAACTTTAGCACAAAATGCAAGATGGATAGATAATACAGGAACAGCAGTAATACCAGCAGGATTTAAAGTAATAAATGGTATAGAAAATAACCAAAAAGTATCAAATGGATTAGTAATACAAGATAGTGATGGAAATGAATTTGTATGGATACCAGTAGATGTACCAGAAGGAAAAACATTTGACGATGTATTTTATAGAAGTGAGTGGGAAGATAATGAAAGAGTAGGAGGATTGAATACTTATTATACCGAACCATATGCTGGTGGATACAATGGAGAAGTTGATGATTATAACGCAATGAAAACAAGTGTAGAAGCAAACAAAGGCTTTTACATTGGAAGATATGAAGCAGGAAGTGTGGATAAAATAACAGGACAACCAAAAGCAAGAACAAGTGAGTCTGCTGGAGAAGGAAAAATGGTAGTAAAACGAGACCAATATCCATACAACTATGTGGCATGGGGATTAACTATGAAGGATATAGATAGTCCTATAGAAGAATCAGGATATGGAGCAGTATATTTATGCAAACACTTTTATGATGACAAAAAAGAGAAAGTAGGAGTAACACCTACGTTATGCTATGGTGTACAATGGGATGCAATTTTAGACTTTATTAAAAGTGAAAAAAACGTATCTAGCAGTGTATCTTGGGGGAATTATAATTCAAGTTCGTTTACAATTGATAGACAAGAAGCCCAGTACGCTGCTTATTCTAATGATTTGTTTGGTGCCTGGCAATCGATATCAGAAGAACCGGGAAATAAAAAAGAAAAAGCTAACTCAAAAAAGATTTTATTAACAACAGGAGCAAGTGATAATTTTGCAGCAAAGAATATATATGATATCGGGGGAAATTGCTTCGAATGGATAATTGAGGCCTATGCTACGAACTGTAGGACTCGTCGTGGTAGTTCTTGTATCTCATCTGGAGTAGCATCTGTCAGAAGCAACGGCTATCCGAATGTCACCACCAGAGGTGACTATTCTTTTAGGCCTGCGCTTTACATAAATGAATAAGTTTTGATGTAAACAGGGTATTGATATCGGCCGTTCATTGTGGCACTTATTTATTAATTCAACAAATAAATTGATGTGATTTATAAATTTATTATTATTAAAAGAATTTTATATAAATTACCAATTGACTTTTTCCGTAAAAGATTATAAAATAGCTGTATTAAAAATACAGTTATTTTATTTTAGGAGGAAAAGTTTTTATGGGAGAAGTTATAGTTATAACATCAGGAAAAGGTGGAGTTGGAAAAACTACAACAACAGCAAATCTTGGATCCAGCCTTGCGGATGCAGGAAAAAAAGTTGTTTTAGTCGATACAGATATTGGACTTAGAAACCTAGATGTTGTTATGGGATTAGAGAATAGAATAGTTTATGATATAGTAGACGTTGTTGAAGAAAAATGTAAATTGAGACAAGCATTAATTAAAGACAAGCGTTTTGAGGAGCTATTTTTACTTCCAGCTGCACAAACCAGAGATAAAACAGCGATAAATGAAGAGCAAATGAAAGAATTAACAAAAAAATTAAAAGAGGATTTTGATTATATATTAATAGACTGTCCTGCAGGTATAGAACAAGGATTTAAAAATGCAATAGCAGGTGCTGATAGAGCAATTGTTGTTACAACAGCTGAAATATCAGCTATAAGAGATGCAGATAGAATAATAGGACTATTAGAAAGTTCAGAAATAAAAAATCCAGAATTAGTAGTAAATAGATTAAGACCTGCTATGGTAAAAAAAGGTGAAATGATGGAAGTAGAAGATATTGTTGACCTTCTATCTGTTGACTTAATAGGTGTAGTTCCAGACGATGAGTACATAATTACACAAACAAATAAAGGTGAACCAGTTATAAGAAATAAGAAAGCTCCATCAGGTAAAGCATATATAGAAATATCAAAAAGAATATTGGGCGAAAATATTGAGGTTACAATTCCTGGTAGAGAAAAAAGCTTTTGGAACAAAATAAAGAGTTGGTTTTCAAAAAAGTAATAATTAAAAAGATGTATTTCTAGAAAGGAAAATAAAATGTTTGAGAATATAGCAAAATTTTTTAAGAAATTGATGAAATCAGAGCCAAAGCAAACTCATAGTAAAGAAACAGCAAAAGAAAGATTACATTTAGTATTAATGCAGGATAGAGCAAATGTTTCTGCTGATTTCTTAGAACTAATGAAGCAAGAAATAATAGAGGTAATAAAAAAATACATAGAAGTAGAAGAGTCGGCAATAGATGTTAGACTTACAAACGAAATTTCAGAAGACGGAACACAAGGTGCACCATCTCTTTATGCAAATATTCCAATAATAAATATAAAACATGAAATGAAGGATGTAGTAAAAAAAGAAGCAAATAAGAAGGCAGAAGAAAATAATAAAGACGATAAAGAAGAAATAAAAGAAGAGAATAAGCAAGAAGAAAAAGAAACACAGGAAAAAGATAAAAAAAGTGGTGAGAATGAAGATAAAGAAAAAATAAATTCAGAAAATAAAAAGGAAATAGATCAAGAATCAAAAAAAGAGAATAATGAAAAGCAAGATAGCAAAGAACAAAAAGTAGAAGAAACAAAACAAGAAAAACCAAAAGAAGAAATAGAAAACGAAGAAATAGAAAAAGAAAATAAGGAAGAACAAAAAACACTAAAAAGTGAGGAAAAAAAAGAAGATAAAACTGAAGAAGCAAGTAATTAATACTTGCTTCTAAAAAATTAGTGAGGTAATATGAATAAAAGAATATTAAAAAATATAGACTGGAGTATTTTAGTTTGTGTTTTAATATTAGTATTAATCGGATTAGTAGCTTTGTATAGTGCTACAATAGATAGTGGATTAGATGAATTCAAAAAACAATGTATGTGGATATGTATTAGTATTCCTATTTTAATACTAATTTTATTTGTAGATTACAATATAATAGCAAGAATTTCTCCATATTTATATGGATTATCAATAATATTATTAATTGCAGTATTATTTACAGGTGCTATAAATGGAGCTAAAAGCTGGTTTAATATAGGCTTTTTTGCATTTCAACCTGCTGAAACTGCTAAAATTTTTGTTATAATTTTAGTAAGCTCTGTAATTGTAAATATACAAAAAAGATCAAGAAAAGAAATTAATAAACCTTTAAAACTAGCAATGGTTTTGGGAATTGTACTTTTGCCTGTTTTGTTGATAGTAATGCAACCAGATTATGGTACAGCAATTGCATATATTTTATCATTAGTTTTAATTTTATTTGTTGCAGGAATAGATAAAAAATATATAATTGTTTCATTATTGTTATTAGTAACATTACTTCCTATAATGTACTTTTTTATTTTACCAGACCATGCAAAGTCTAGAATAGATGTATATTTAAATCCTAATTTAGACCCAAGAGGTGCAGGATATAATATTATACAGTCTAAAATAGCAATAGGAGCAGGAAAACTTTTTGGAATGGGATGGCTTAAAGGAACTCAAACACATTTAGGATTTTTATATCCTAAAACTACAGACTTTATTTTTTCAATGATAGGTGAAGAATTAGGATTTATTACATGTGGATTAATTGTAGTAGTGTATGTAGTACTTATAACAAAAGCAATTAATATAGCAAAGAACGCACGAGATGAATTAGGTTCATACATTGCAATGGGAATTGTTGGAGTATTACTATTTCATATAATAGAAAATATAGGTATGACCATAGGACTTCTGCCAATTACGGGTGTACCACTGCCATTTATTAGTTATGGAGGAACTTCACTTTTAACAAATTTTATTTTAATAGGATTATTATTAAATATTAGTGCAAGAAGTAAAAAGAATTTATTCACAAAATAATGAAGGAGAAATAGATGTATTTACGAAAATTAAAAATAGGAAACGTAGAATTAGAAAATAATATACTACTTGCTCCAATGGCAGGGATAACAGACCTGCCATTTAGAATGATATGCGAAAAATATAGTAATCCAGGTTTAGTATTTACAGAAATGCTTAGTAGCAAAGCTTTATTTTATAATGATGAAAAGACAAAAAAACTAATGAATATTGATGGAGAAAAAAGACCGATAGCTTTTCAGATATTTGGAAGTGACCCAAAAATCATGGGCGAGGGAGCAAAAATTGTTTCTAAATTTGCAGATATAATTGATATAAATATGGGATGCCCTA
>CANRFS010000088.1 GCA_947629965.1 uncultured Clostridia bacterium | reverse complement strand
AATGGCAGAATTTTCACCCATGATGAAGCATTATTTGGAAATAAAAGAAGAATATAAGGATTGCATTGTATTTTATAGATTAGGCGATTTCTATGAAATGTTTTTTGATGATGCAAAAACAGCATCAAGAGAATTAGAAATAACTCTAACAGGAAGAGACTGTGGTATGGAAGAAAGAGCTCCAATGTGCGGAGTTCCTTTTCATGCAGCAGATAGCTATATTGCAAGATTAATAGAAAAAGGCTACAAAGTAGCAATATGTGAACAATTAGAAGATCCAAAAACAGCAAAAGGAATTGTTAAAAGAGATGTAATAAGAGTAGTAACTCCAGGAACAGTAATAGAATCAAATATGCTTGATGAAAAGAAAAATAATTATATAATGTCAATATATAAAAAGGGAATATATTTTGGAATAGCAGTTTGTGATATCACAACAGGTACATTTTTATCAACTAAAATAGAATCAGCTAATAATTTTAATCTTCTTTTAGACGAGCTTTCAAAATATAATCCAGCAGAAATTATAGTAAATAAAATGCTATTTAATTGCAAACAAGAAATAGATGAAATAAAGCTAAGATTTAATGCTTATGTAAATTGCTTTGATGAAGAGATATTTAAAGCAGATGTAGATAACTTATTACAAACATATACCTTTATTGATGATAGCGAAAAAGAAATACAAAATATAAATAATACCAATTTACAAATTCCAGCAATAAATGGCTTGTTAGACTATTTAAACCAAACACAAAGAATAAAATTAGAACATATAAATATGATTAAAATGTATTTAGTAGAAAAATATATGTCTATAAACGTTACTTCTAGAAGAAATCTAGAATTAACAGAAAAAATGAATGATAAGAGTAAAAAAGGAACACTCCTTTGGGTATTAGATAAAACATATACATCTATGGGAGGAAGGTTACTAAGAAAATGGATTAATGAACCTTTACTAGATGTAACAGAAATAAATAAAAGATTAAATGCAGTAGAAGAATTAAAAAATAATTTAATTTTTAGAGGAGATATTATAGACTCTTTAAGAAGAATTTATGATATAGAAAGATTAGTTCGGAAAAATATCTTATGGAAATACTAACGCAAGGGATATGATATCGCTTAAAAATTCTTTAAAACAATTACCATATTTAAAAAAGCTTTTAGCAAGTAGTAAATCTGAGCTATTACAGAATTTATATTTAAATTTAGATGAACTTACAGATATACATGATTTAATAGAAAAATCTATAGTAGAAGATCCACCAATTGCAATAACAGAAGGCGGAATAATAAAAAAAGGATATAATGAAGAAATAGATGAACTAAAAGAAGCAACATTGGATGGCAAAAATTGGCTTATAGAATTAGAAGCAAAAGAAAAAGAACAAACTGGAATTAAAAATTTAAAAGTCGGATTTAATAAAGTATTTGGATATTTCTTTGAGGTAACCAAATCATACTTAAATTTAGTACCAGATAGATATATAAGAAAACAAACACTTGCAAATTGCGAAAGATACATAACAGAAGAACTAAATGAATTAGAAAGTAAAATATTAGGAGCAGAAGAAAAAGCAGTAGATTTAGAATATAAACTATTTATTGAGATTAGAAATAAGATTGCAATAAATATAGAAAGACTTCAAAAAGCATCAAACATAGTATCAATTCTAGATGTTCTTACCTCATTTGCAATAGTAGCAGAAGACTTAAATTACGCAAAGCCAATAGTTAATAATAGTGGTGTAATTGATATAAAAGGAGGAAGACATCCTGTTATAGAAAAAATGTTGCCACAAGGTAGTTTTATAGATAACGATACATATTTAGACGAGAAAAATGATAGATTATCAATAATTACTGGACCTAACATGGCAGGTAAATCTACATATATGAGACAAGTTGCACTAATTACATTAATGGCGCAAATAGGAAGCTTTGTACCAGCCCAATCTGCTACCATTGGTGTCGTAGATAAAATATTTACAAGAGTAGGTGCCTCAGACGATTTAGCAATGCGGACAAAGTACATTCATGGTAGAAATGATGGAAGTTGCAGAAATACTAAGAGAAGCTACAAAAAACAGCCTTGTAATTTTAGATGAGATAGGAAGAGGAACATCTACTTATGACGGACTTTCTATTGCTTGGGCAGTTGTAGAATATATATCAAATAAAGAAAAATGTGGAGCAAAAACATTATTTGCAACGCATTATCATGAACTTACAGAATTAGAAGAGCAATTAGAAGGCGTAAAAAACTATTCAATAGCAGTAAAAGAAAAAGGTGAAGATGTAATTTTCTTAAGAAAAATTGTACCAGGTGGAACAGATGAAAGCTATGGTGTTCATGTAGCAAAACTTGCAGGTGTACCACAAGATGTAATAAAAAGGTCAAATGAAATATTAAGAAGCTTAGAGCGAAAAAGTATATTAGGAAAAAAGAATCAAGAAAAAGAAAACAAAAAAGTACAAGCAGGACAGCTTGACATGTATAACTATAAATTGGCAGAACTTGCACATGAAATAGACAAAGTTAATTTAAATGAATTAACACCGATAGATGCACTAAATATATTAGTTAAAATGAAAGAAAAAATAAAATAATGAAATACTAATAAAAGAAATCATATTGAAAAAAACAAATTATGTGTTAAAATAAAAATCATAAAGGAGATAAAATATGCTAAAAGAGCACGGATATGTAAGATGTGGAGCAGTAGTTCCAAAATTAAAAGTTGCAAATATAGAATTTAATGTTAATGAAATAATTAGTAATATACAAGAAGCGGAAGCAAAAAATGTTCAAATAGTGTGCTTTCCAGAGCTATCTATTACAGGATATTCTTGTTCTGATTTATTTTATCAAGATATATTAATTGAAAAAGCAAAAGAGGGTTTAAATCAAATTATAGAAAAAACTAAAAGTCTAAATATCATAAGTATATTAGGAATGCCAATAAAATTTGAAAACCAATTATTTAACACAGCTGTTGTAATTCAAAAAGGAGAAATATTAGGAATAGTACCAAAAACTTTTATTCCTAATTATGCAGAATTTTATGAAAAAAGATGGTTTGCATCTAGCAAAAATTTAAAACAAAATGAAATAGAACTATTTAACAAAAAAGTACCATTTGGAACAGATTTGTTATTTAAAGACAAAGAAAATGAAGATATATGTTTTGGAATAGAAATTTGTGAAGACTTATGGGCAGTTGAGGCACCAAGTAATAAAATCGCATTAAATGGTGGTACAATAATTTTTAATCTTTCTGCAAGTAATGAAATATTAGGAAAAAATGAGTATAGAAAAGATTTAGTAAAAACTCAATCTGCAAAAACAATTTCTGGATATGTATATACCTCAAGCGGTATAAACGAATCTACTCAAGACACAGTATTTTCTGGTGCAAGTATGATTTATGAAAACGGAAAATGCCTTGCAGAAAACGAAAGATTTAATTTTGAAAGCAGTTTAATATATTCAGATATCGACACAAAAAGAATAATGAACGATAGAATAAGAAATATAAGCTATATGGGAGATATAGACACATTAAAATATAGAAAAGTAGAAGTAGAAATAAAAGACTGTATAGAAAATTTGGAAAGAGAATACGAAGAATATCCTTTTGTTCCAAATGATAAAAAAAAAATAAATGAAATTTGCAATGAAATATTAAATATTCAAAGTTACGGATTAGCTAAAAGACTAGTCCATACTAAAATGAATAAAGTTGTAATAGGAATTTCAGGAGGACTTGATTCAACACTTGCTTTTTTAGTAGCAATAAGAGCATATAAAATATTGGATATTCCAAACCAGAATATAATTGCAATAACAATGCCGGGATTTGGAACAAGCTCTAGAACTTATGAAAATGCTAAAAATTTAATAAGAAGTTATAATGCAACATTAAAAGAAATAGACATAACAAAAACATGTATAGAACATTTCAAAGATATAGAGCAAAATGAAAATAATCATGATACAACTTATGAAAATGCGCAAGCAAGAGAAAGAACGCAAATATTAATGGATATTGCAAACAAAGAAAATGCAATAGTAATAGGAACAGGAGACTTATCTGAACTTGCACTTCGGATGGTGCACATACAATGGTGACCAAATGAGCATGTATGGTGTAAACAGCAGTATTCCAAAAACTTTAGTAAAATACTTAATCGAATGGGTTGCAGAAAATGCCCAAAATGAAGAATGCAAAAAAACAATTTATGATATTTTAGATACACCAATATCGCCAGAATTATTGCCAGCAGATAATGAGGGGAATATAAAACAAATGACAGAAAGTTTAGTTGGTCCATATGTATTACATGACTTTTTCTTATATCATTTTTTAAGATATGGAGCATCACCTAAAAAAATATATTACATTGCTTGTAAAACATTTGATAAAAAATTTAGTAAAGAAGAAATAAAGAAATGGCTTAAAACTTTTATTAAAAGATTTTTTACTCAGCAATTTAAAAGAAATCCAATGCCAGATGGACCAAAAGTAGGAACAATAAGCTTATCACCAAGAGGTGACTTAAGAATGCCAAGCGATGCAGAATTTGAAATGTGGCTAAAAGATATACAGTAGGGAGGAAAAATGAGTAATTTTAAATCGGGATTTGTATCAATTATAGGAAGAACAAATGTAGGAAAATCAACACTAATAAATAGCTTAGTTGGAGAAAAGGTTGCAATAACTGCAAACAAAAGTCAAACAACCAGAACTGCAATTAAAGCAATTGTAAATAGAGAAAATTCTCAAATAGTTTTTATTGATACACCAGGAATACACAAACCAAAAACAAAACTTGGCGAAACAATGAATGAAACAGCTTGGCAAGCAATTCAAGATGTTGATGTATTATTATTTATAGTAGAGGCAACATCAGAAGAAATTGGCAAAGGTGATAGGCTAATATTAGAAAAAATAAAAGAGAAAAATAAAAAAACAATACTTGTTATAAACAAAATAGATAAAGTAGAAAAAGAAAAGCTATTAAAACTAATAGATATATTCAGAAAAGAATATAATTTTGAAGCAGTAATTCCAATATCTGCTTTAAAAAATGAAAACACAAATAAAATATTAGATGAAATAGAAAAGCACCTTCCAGAAGGACCTGCATATTATGATATAGAAGAATATACTGATCAAACTGCAAGACAGCTAATGGAAGAAGCAATAAGAGAAAAAGCATTAAAACTACTAAATGAGGAAGTTCCACACGGCATACTTGTAGAAGTAGAAAAAATGAATTTAAGAAAAACAACAAAAGATCAGGATATATATGATGTTGAAGCAACAATATATGTTTTAAAAAAATCCCATAAAGGAATAGTAATAGGCAAAGATGGAACAATGCTAAAAAGAATTGGAATGTATGCAAGACAAGACATGGAAAAAACATTAGGAACAAAAATAAATTTAAAATTATGGGTTAAAATTAAAGAAGATTGGCAAGATAATCAAAGCATAATAAAAAGATTTAAGAGTGAATAAAAAAAGCAATATTGCAGAAGATAAAATTAAAGGTGTAAATGTAAATACTTTGCACATAAAGAGAGCAGGGAGATGAAATCATATGATAAAACAAATAGCATGGAATACCTTTAAGAATACAGGAAATATAGATACATTTCTAGAATTTAAACAAATAACAGAGATAGAAGAAAATATGAAGGCGGAAAACTATGAAATTATTAAAAACGAAGGGATTAATAATTGCGGAAAAAACAGTAGCAGATTTTGATAAAATTGTTACAATATTAACACCAAA
>CANRFS010000087.1 GCA_947629965.1 uncultured Clostridia bacterium | reverse complement strand
TTAGAAAAAGAAGAAAATATAAAAATATATTATCCAGAGCTAAAATTGTGCACAGACAATGCAGCAATGATAGCATCAGCAGGATATTATAATTATTTAGAAGGAAATATATCAAACTTTACACTAAATGCAATACCAAATTTAAAATTCAGGGAGGAGAAATCGTAGATGTCAATTTATGCAATTTCAGACCTGCATTTATCCTTTGGGGATAATAAGCCAATGGATATATTTGGAGAAACTTGGGAAAATCATGCTGAAAAGATAAAAGAAAACTGGAATAAAAAAGTAAAAGAAAATGACCTAGTATTGCTCCCAGGAGATTTTTCATGGGCAATGTATTTAAAAGATACATATAATGACTTTGAATATCTAAACAGTTTGCCAGGAAAAAAACTTTTGCTTAAAGGTAACCACGATTATTGGTGGACAACCCTTAAAAAGATGAGAGAGTATTTGGAAGAAAACAATTTTAATAATATAGATTTTATTTACAACAATAGCTATGAATACGATAATAAAATAATAGTTGGAACAAGAGGATGGCAAGATGGTAAAACAGCAGAAGATAGAAGATTAATAAAAAGGGAAATATCTAGATTAGAATTATCATTGCAAGATGGAATAAAAAAATATGGAGATGATAAAGAGATAATTGTATGTATGCACTATCCACCATTTAATAGCTATGAAGAATTAGATTTAAGTTATATTGAAACAATGAAAAAATACAATGTAAAAACTTGTATATATGGACATTTGCATGGAGATGCAGCACACAAAGAAGCAAAAGAAGGAATTATAAACGGAATAGACTTTAAATTAGTAAGCTGTGACTATACAAATTTTGATTTAATAAAAATTAAATAGATAGCAAATGGCAAAAAAGGGGACAGACCTCTTTTTTGCCGATTCCTTTTTTGCCATTTTTATTGGTTTACCTCTTGCAAAATACTTAATATGTGATATAATATCATAGTTGAATTTTTGAACAAGAAAGGATTGAAAACTAAATGAACGTAAAAGTAGAAAAAACAGATAAGAATAACGAAGTAAAACTAGAGATAACAGTAGAAGCAGAAAAATTTGATAATGCTATAAAAACAGTATTTAATAAAAATGCTAAATATTTTAATATTCCAGGATTTAGAAAAGGAAAAGCACCATATCAAATAGTAGAAAAAACTTATGGAGCACAAATTTTTTATGAAGATGCTTTTAATGAAGTAGCAGGAAATGCCTATGAAGAAGCATTAAAAGAAAAAGAAATAGAAGCAGTAAGCAAACCAGAAATAGATTTAGTTCAAATTGAAAAAGGAAAAGACTTAATATTTACAGCAGTAGTTGCAACAAAACCAGAAGTAACATTAGGAAAATATAAAGGTATACAAATTAAAAAAATAGAGTATAATGTATCTGACGAAGATGTTGAACACGAATTAGGTCACATGGCAGAAAAAAATGCAAGATTAGTAACTGTAGACAATAGACCAGTAGAATCTGGAGATATTACTACAATAGATTTTGAAGGATTTGTAGATGGAAAAGCTTTTGAAGGTGGAAAAGCAGAAAATCATGAATTAACAATAAGAAGCAATACATTTATTCCAGGCTTTGAAGACCAAATAATTGGAATGAAACCAGAAGAAGAAAAAGAAATAAATGTAAAATTCCCAGAGAAATACTTCTCGCCAAATTTAGCTGGAAAAGATGCAATGTTCAAAGTAAAATTGCATGAAATTAAGAAAAAAGAAATGCCAGAAATAAATGACGAACTTGCAAAAGACATTAGTGAATTTGACACTATTGATGAACTTAAAAAAAGCATCAGAGAAAAACAAGAAGAACAAAACAAATCAAGAGCTAAATATGAAACAGAAGATGAAGTTGTAAAAGCAGTATGCAATGAAGCAAAAGTAGATATTCCAGAAGGAATGATAGAACTAGAATTAGACAATATGGCTAGAGATATTGAAACAAGACTTAGCTATCAAGGAATGAAATTAGATCAGTATCTTAAAATGATGAATAAAACTATGGCAGATTTTAGAAACGAAAATAAGGAGCAAGCCGAAAAATCTATAAAATCAAGACTAGTTTTAGAAGCTGTAGGAAAAGATGCAGCAATTGAAGTTTCAGACGAAGAAGTATCAGATAAAATAAAAGAAATGGCAAAAAATTATGGCAGAAAAGAAGAAGACGTAAAAGATAATCCAGAATTAATTAAATATGTAAGTGATAACTTAAAAGTAGAAAAGACAATAAATTTCTTAGTTGAAAATGCAAAAATTAAATAGATAAAAAAGGGGGGGCAATTTTGGTAAATAAAATAAAACACAAAATTTGTCCCTTAATATTTTAGAAATAAAGAAAAGTACAAAAAAGTTTTGAAGGAGGAAAACGATTATGGAAAAAAATAGTTTAGTACCTTATGTAATTGAACAAACAGGTAGAGGAGAAAGGTCTTATGATATTTTCTCAAGATTATTAAAAGATAGAATAATATTTTTAAGTGAGGATGTAAATCATGTAACAGCAAGTTTAGTAATTGCTCAAATGTTATTTTTAGAGTCAGAAGATCCAGACAAAGAAATATCATTTTATATAAATAGCCCAGGTGGTTCTATAACAGATGGTATGGCAATAGTTGATACAATGAATTATATTAAATGCCCAGTTTCTACAATATGTATAGGACTTGCAGCAAGTATGGGATCAGTTCTTTTAGCATCAGGAGAAAAAGGAAAAAGATTTGCTACACCAAATTCAGAAATATTAATACATCAACCATTAATTTCTGGAGGACTTTCTGGTCAAACAACAGAAATTAAAATACATGCAGACCATATGGTAAAAACTAGAGAAAAATTAAATAAATTATTAAGTGAAAAAACTGGTCAAAGTTTAGAACAAATAGAAAAAGATACAGAAAGAGATCACTATATGACAGCAGAAGAAGCTCTAAAATATGGACTAATTGATGAAATTATAGATGTAAGAAAATAAAACAAATGAAAAACAGAAAATAAAAAAGGAGAGTTAAATGTCAAATAAAAATAATAACCAAAATATAAGATGTTCATTTTGTGGAAAAGCTCAAGAAATGGTAAAAAGAATTGTAGCTCGGACCAAATGCGTATATTTGTGATGAATGTATAGCAATTTGTAATAACATAATGGAAGATGAAAATTATGAAGATGATTTAGGATATGAAGACATTAAATCAGAAGATATACCAACACCTGCAGAAATAAAAAGCATATTAGATGAATATGTAATCCGGGCAAGATGATGCTAAAAAAACATTGGCTGTTGCAGTATATAATCACTACAAACGTATATCATGTGATGAAATCATAGATGATGTAGAAATACAAAAAAGTAATATATTACTTTTAGGACCAACAGGATGTGGAAAAACACTTCTTGCGCAAACTCTTGCAAGAATTTTAAATGTACCATTTGCAATAGCTGATGCAACAACACTTACAGAAGCAGGATATGTTGGAGAAGATGTAGAGAATATTTTATTAAAATTAATTCAAGCTGCAGAATATGATATTTCAAAAGCTCAAAAAGGTATTATATATATAGATGAAATAGATAAAATTACTAGAAAATCAGAAAATCCATCAATTACAAGGGATGTTAGTGGAGAAGGCGTTCAGCAAGCATTATTAAAAATAATAGAAGGAACAGTTGCATCAGTTCCACCACAAGGAGGAAGAAAACATCCTCATCAAGAATTTTTGCAAATAGACACATCAAACATATTATTTATATGCGGTGGAGCATTTGAAGGATTAGAAAAGATTATTAAAGATAGAGTTGGCAAAAAATCTATGGGATTTGGAGCTCAAATAGAAAGCAAAAAAGAACTTGACAAATATAAGATATTTGAAGAATTATTACCACAAGACTTACTAAAATATGGTTTAATACCAGAATTTGTTGGAAGACTTCCAATAATTGCAACATTAAGAGAATTAGATAGAGAAGCTTTAATAAATATTGTTACAAAACCTAAAAATGCGTTAACAAAGCAATACAAAAAGTTATTAGAATTAGATGGAGTTGAATTAGAATTTAAACAAGATGCTCTAGAAGCAATAGTAGAAAAAGCAATAGAAAGAAATACTGGAGCAAGAGGACTTCGCTCTATTATAGAAGATATAATGAGAGATATAATGTTTGACGTTCAAAAAAAATCAAAAATAGAAAAATGTATAATAACAAAAGATACAGTAGAAAAAAAATCAGGACCAGAACTTATTATAAATGAAAATAAAGAATCAAAAAGAGCAAAAATAAAGAAAAAACAAATTAATCCTCAAAAACAAGGAGAAACAGCATAAAATATATAACAAATAATTATTAGTAAAAACAGGGCAGAAAATTAAATTTCTGCTCTAATTTTTATGAGATGAACCTTATAAATGTGATATCTTAATTTTTCTAATAAGATTCAGAAATAAACATAAGATTATTTTAGAGAACATTTATGTGAATAATAATATACAAAAAATAAAAAAAATGTAAAAAACACTTGCAAATGAAATTTTAATGTAGTAATATGACTTTGTAAACTAAAGATTAAATAGTTTAAACTAAACTAATTTGAAAGGGGAAATTTAAGATGAAGAAAAAAATCTTAGCAGTTAGTATATTATTAATTGCAGTAAGCATGTTATTTATACTAACAAACACAGCAAAGGCAGCCAATGAAGCAGCACAAATAGAGGATCAAAAATATGATACTTTATATGAAGCATTGGCATCAGACAAAGCAAAAAACAATGCTGTAATAACATTACTACGAGACATAAAAATTGAAGAAAACGGAAACTCAACTACAGGAAATCAAGAAGGTTCTGGATTTGTTATTATTAACACAGGTGAATCTGTTACAATTGAAATGAATGGACATAGTATTGAATCAGCTTTAAAAACAAATGCAGCTTTTCGTATAGAAAATGGAAGCACAGTAACAATAAAAAACAGCAATGGTACAGCAAGCTCTATTAAACATACTGCAGAGTTACCTGCTATATTAGTAAAAAGTGGAACACTTACTTTAGAAGCTGGTGTAACATGTGAAAATACAGGTTCAAAAGAAAACTCAAATTATGGCGCTATACAAGTAGGAGTTGAAGGCGAGAGTGACAATGCTAAATTAATAGTTGATGGCGCAACAGTAAACAGTACTTATCAAACTGGTATTGCTTTATTTGGTAGCAAACCTTCTTTAGAAGTAAAATCTGGAAAAATTACAGGTAAAAGTTTTGCTATAGCTGGAAATGGTAAAGCTGGAAATAGCTATACAGTAACAATAAGTGGTGGAACTATTACAAGTAGTGATGAGGCTGCAATATATCAACCAAATCCAGGAACATTAACAATAACAGAAGGAGACATTACAGGAAAAATAGGAATAGTAGCTCGTAGAGGTACAGTAGATATAAAAGGTGGTACAGTAACAGCTACTGGTGATGGATCAGATATCCAAGTAGGAGATGCAGGAGTTGGAGATTTACCTAGTGGAGTTGCAATAATTGTTGATAATAAATCTGAAAGCTATGATGGAACAGCGAAAGTAATAATAGAAGGTGGAAAAATAAACGCATCAGATGATGAAAAAGCATCAGTATTTTCATGGACTAATGGTTCTGAAGAAACAATAACAGACTTTGAAATAACAGGAGGAGCATTTAACAAATCATTCAATAAGAAATTTGTTAAGAGCGGAGAAACAGAAGTATCTATAACAGATGGTAAAGGAACTACTACATATTATGTAGGATTAACAGGAGAAGATGTAGCAGAAATAGCTAAAACAGGATCAACAGTAACAGTAATGCAAGGAGAAATGGATTTAGATAATTTAGAAGACAAAGTAACAGTAAAGACAGAAGAAGGAGCAACAGCTACAGTAAACGGATACGAAGTAACAGAAACAGGAGTAGATACAACTGTATTAAACAAATTA
>CANRFS010000086.1 GCA_947629965.1 uncultured Clostridia bacterium | reverse complement strand
CCTATGAAAGAAAATGTCGGAACAATAGGATTATTTTATGCAGGAAATGAAATAGGCGCAATTATCGCTATGCTCTCTCCAATATGTTTTGCAACATTTATTTCACAAAAATTTAGTTTTATACATGCTATCCTATGCGCTCTTACTATATATTCAATGTTAGAAATAGGAACAAAAGTAGCATGTATATCAGCAATAATATTAATATTTATATCATTAATACTTGTATTTATAAAATTTATTACTGATAGAAATTTTAGTAAACAATTTGCTACAATAGCATTAATAACTTTGTTAACAATTTTATTTATAGGAAATACATCCGCCGGAAAAAATTTAGGAATAGACCCTATTTTTTCTGCCAAGGAAAATATTTCTAATACTGTCAAAAAAAATAAACCTAAATCTAAAAATAAAGGAAAAACACCTAGTGCTTTATTAAGTGGAAGAAATAAGTTCTTTAAAGATAATATTGATGATTATTCTCAAAGTTCTTTAATGGATAAAGCCTTTGGAATGGGATATATTTCTTTAGAAGATGATGAAGTACAAGAACGTAAATTAGTAGAAATAGACTATTTTGACGTATTTTTCTGTCAAGGAATTGTAGGTACAATTATTTATATAATTCCACTTGCTACAATTGCTTTTATTTCACTAAAACAATTTTTTGCAAAATTTATTATTAATATAAAAAATCATTTATTAACACTTACAATTTATTCTGTACTAATAGGATTGGGAATTGCTTTAATGGCAGGTCATGTATTTACAGCCCCTGCAGTAAGTACCGTTTTGGTATTAATAATGTTAGAATTAATTGCAATATTATATGAAAAGGATACAAAAAATGAGTAAAAAAATAGTTATTTTATCCTTACATTTAGGAGTTGGAGGAGCTGAAAAAGTTATCTGCAATTTAGCAAATTTATTATCTGATAATAATGATGTTAAAATAATATCAACATATAAATTAGCTGAGAAGCCAGCCTTTAATGTAAATAATAAAGTTAAAATCGAATATTTAATAGATAATTTAACTCCTAATAAAAATGAATTAAAAAATGCTATAAAACATTTTAATATAATTTTATCATTAAAAGAATTATACAAAAGCTTTAAAATTTTATATTTAAGAAAATATTTAATGATAAACGCTATAAAATCTTTAGACTGTGATATAGCTATTTCAACAAGAGTATTCCACAATAAATTACTTGGAAAATACGGAAATGAAAATATTATAAAAATAGCACAAGAGCACAATCATCATAATAATAATCAAAAATATATTAAAAAAGTTATTAATTCTTTAAAAAATTTTGATTATTTTATGCCAGTTTCAAAAGAACTTGCAGACTTTTATAAAGATAAAATACAAAACACTGAAGTAGTGTATATACCTAATTTTATTGAAGAACATTCTAACAAAGTTAGTTCTTTAGAAAATAAACAATTAATATCTGTTGGAAGATTAGAAAAAGTAAAAGGATTTGATGATTTAATAGATATATTTAATATTTTTTATCAAACGCATAAAGATTGGGTTTTACATATTGTAGGAGGCGGCACAGAGAAGCAATCTTTGCAAAATAAAATAGATAGTTTAAATTTAAATAATAATATATTCCTTTGTGGTAATAAATTATCAAATGAATTAGAAAATGAATATTTAAATTCATCTATGTATTTAATGACATCTCATTCAGAATCTTTTGGAATAGTATTAATTGAAGCTGCTAGTTTTCGGTTTACCGTTAATTGCGTTTGATAGCGCGCAAGGTGCAAAAGAAATTATAAAAAATGGTGAAAATGGATTTTTAATAGAAAACAGAAATAAAGAAAATTTTGTACAAAAAATTAACTATATTATAGAAAATTCTGATAAGAAAAAATTATTTTCAGATAATTCACTTTCTATTTCAAGTAAGTATTTAAAAGAAAATGTTTCTAAGGAATGGGATGATTTTATAAATACCATGAAAGATAAAAATGTATAAAAATTATAATAATTATAATTTTTAATTAAAGGGGTTTTTAAATATAATGCAAGAATATTTTAAAAAGATATATAAAGATACTCAAAATAATTTTTATAATTTAATAAAAGAAAATATTATAAACGAAAATAAAATGTTTATTGTAACAGCGAATCCTGAAACATTTATGACAGCTCAAAACAATATAGATTTTAAAAATGCCTTATTAGATGATAAAACAACTATAATCGCTGATGGAATTGGTATCGTTAAAGGTTCTAAAATGTTAAAATATAATATAAAGGAAACTATTCCTGGTGTTGATTTATCTGCAAAACTATTTGAGTATTGTAATGAACTTAAAAAAAATATTTTTCTATTTGGCGCAAAAGAAGATGTTTTAACAAAGTTAGTTAAAGTTATAAATACTAATTATCCTGATGCAATAATATGTGGATATGAAAATGGTTATGTAGAAAATAAAGATGATGTTTTTAATAAAATGGCAGAACTTAATCCGGATGTAATATTAGTAGCTTTAGGAATTCCTGCACAAGAATTATTTATATATAATAACTTAGACAAGTTTAAAAAAGGAATTTTCGTTGGTGTCGGCGGAAGCTTTGATGTTTTAAGCGGTGTAAAAAAAAGAGCTCCAAAAATATTTAGAAATCTCCATTTAGAATGGTTTTATAGATTATTAAAGGAGCCTAAAAGGTGCAAAAGATTTTTTAGCAATAATGTAAAGTATATATTTAAATTGAAAGCTTGCAAAAATAGGAGGAAAAATTGAAAGTATTAGTAATAATTCCAGCTTATAATGAAGAAAAAAATATTAAAAACGTAGTTTCTACAATTATAAACTTAAATAATCCTGATATAAATTATATTGTTATTAATGATGGTTCTACTGATAAAACTTTGCAAGTTCTTATTGATAATAACTATAATTTTATAAATTTACCAACTAATTTAGGAATTGGTGGAGCTGTACAAACAGGTTATAAATATGCCTTATATAACAACTATGATATTGCTATTCAATTTGATGGAGATGGCCAGCATAATGCAGAATATATAGACAATTTAATTAAAGAAGTAGAAAATGGTAATGATTTAGTAATTGGTTCTAGATTTATAGGCAAGTCTAACGGGTTTAAATCTACAAAATTTAGAAGGTTTGGAAGTAAGATTTTATCTAGCCTTATCAAATTATGTACAAGCCAAAAAATAACTGATCCAACAAGCGGATTTAGAGCATGCAATAAAAGAGTAATAAGTTTATTTAGTGATGATTACCCAAATGATTATCCAGAACCTGATACTATTGTAAAAATTATAAAAAAGAAATTAAAAGTTAAAGAAGTTCCTGTTATTATGAATGAAAGAAAAGAAGGAAAATCTTCTATTAATATTATAAAATCTATATATTACATGATAAAGGTTTGTTTATCTATTATAATAGCAAGTATATCAACTAAGGGGGAAAAATAAATGTCTATAAATTTAAAAATATTTTTATTGATAGTTGTAATATCTTTTATTTTACTAATTTTACATACTATTAAGAAAAAACGATTATTATTAAAATATGCTCTGCTTTGGTTTGCTTCTTCTTTGCTTATGATAATTAGTATATTATTCCCTCAATTTTTAAGTTTATTGTGTAAATTACTAGGTATAGAATTAGTTTCAAATTTAGTATTTTTGATAAGCATTTTTATACTATTAGTATTAACATTTGTTTTAACTATAATAGTTTCTGAACAGAAGAAAAAAATAATTTTATTAATCGAAGAAACTGCTATAATAAAAAAAGAATTAAAGGAGATAAAAGATGCTAAAAAATCTAATTAATAAGTTTTGTGCTTTTTTTAAGAAAAATTGTAAATCTATGATATGTTTTATTAAAGAAAATAAACTTATATCTGTTATTTTATTAATATCTTTAATCTTACATATTGCTGTAACAATAACATTAGGCATAGACTATGGACTAAATAGTGATGATGCAAGTTATATAGCAAGTGGAATTTATTTTAAAAATAATTTTACTATTATTATGCACGGCACTAAATCTGCACAAATAATGCCTGGAATGACCTACCTAATTGCTTTAGTCTCATGCTTTGCTGGTGAAGGTATAGGCCTAATGATATGTCTTAAAATATTATGGATGATAATGGGTGTTTTGTCCGTATTAGGAGTTTATAAAATTGTGAGATTATTCAGTAATAAAGTAATTTCATCAATTTCAGCCTGCTTTTTGCTTGTAATTGACTTTATTTGGATGGATAATACAATTCTAACAGAAACACCATTTATGTTTGGATTTATATTTTTAATATATGCTTCATTAATGCTGGCAAAAACTAAAAAATCAAAATATTTTTATCAAATTATAGCTTTTTATATGTTTTGTATACTACTAAAAGCTAACATTGCACCATATCCAATATTTTTAATTATATATTTATTATTTAATAAATATGATTTAAAACTTCTAGGAAAACAACTTTTAATTAGTGCAGCAATTATATCCGTATTTTTTGTTCCTTGGATAATAAGGAATTACATAGTTTTTAACAAATTCATACCATTAACTTATGGTAGTGGTAATCCCCTTCTTCTTGGAACTTATCAAGGTTATAATTATCCTCCAGATAATAAAACTGCTTATGATGAATATGTAGAACAAAACGCCTCAGAAGAAATGAAACAATATTTAGATGGTACAAATACTGAAAAGCCATATATGAAAAAATATTATTCTCTAGAAAAAGATAATCTTATTGCTAAATACCGTATGAAACAATGGTGGAATACTGACAAAGTTTCAATGATTATTTCATATCTAGTTTATAAACCAATTGTAAATATATGCAATGCTTTTTACTGGGAAGAAATATGGCATATTCCACGCGTTTTATTATTTGGAATACGAGCCGTTGATATAGTTCTAACAGTAATATGTGGTATAGCTATATTGTTTAATAGAAAATATACTAAAGAACTTCTATTTTTATCATTTAACTATATTTTTCAAATTTTAGTATATAGTTATACTTTCGCTTTCTCTAGATATGGACAAACTTTATTATTTATTCGTTTTATAATTATTGGTATGGGATTGCAAATAATATATGATGCTATTAAAAGCAAAATAAATAATAATAAAAGTAGAAAAAATTTAAATGTAAAGGAAATTGAACAATGATTAAAGTAATGACTATATTTGGTACTAGACCAGAAGCCATAAAAATGGCTCCATTAGTAAAGGAATTAAAATCAAGAAAAGAAATTGAGTGTATTGTATGCGTCACTGCACAACATAGACAAATGCTTGATCAAGTATTGAATGTTTTTAATATAATACCTGATTATGATTTAGATATTATGGAGCAAGGACAAACTCTTAGTGATATTACAAGTAAGGCTTTAAAAGGTTTAGAAAAAATAATCGGCAATGAAAAACCTGACATTGTTCTTGTTCATGGAGATACAACTACTACATTTGCAGGAGCACTTGCTGCATATTATTGCCAAACAGACATAGGACATGTTGAAGCAGGTCTTCGCACTTGGAATAAGTATTCTCCATATCCAGAAGAAATGAATAGACAAATGGTTGGAGTACTAGCAGATATGCACTTTGCTCCAACAGAAAAAAGCAAACAGAGTCTGCTAAAAGAAGGAAAAAAAGAAGAAAATATATATGTTACTGGAAACACTGCTATAGATGCTCTAAGTACAACAATTAATCCAAATTATCAAAACGAATTGCTAGGCTGGGTTGGAAGTAGCAAATTAATACTTGTTACTGCTCATAGAAGAGAAAATTTAGGTACGCCAATGCGTGGAATGTTTAAAGCAATAAAAAGAATTGTTGATGAATTTTCTGATGTTAAAGTTATATATCCCGTGCATTTAAATCCGAAAGTTAAAGAGCTTGCAGATGAAATATTAGGAAGCGATGAAAAAATAAAATTAATAGCTCCATTAGAGGTAATCGATTTTCATAATTTTATAAATAAATCATACATAATTCTAACAGATAGTGGTGGTATACAAGAAGAAGCCCCCGCACTTGGAAAACCAGTACTAGTGTTAAGGAATGCAACCGAAAGGCCCGAAGGAATAGAAGCAGGCACATTAAAGCTTGCAGGTACTGATGAAGAAACAATATATAAATTAACAAAAGAATTATTAACAAATAAATC
>CANRFS010000085.1 GCA_947629965.1 uncultured Clostridia bacterium | reverse complement strand
AGAAATACTGCTATAAGTTCACGGAGTTTGGTCTTATGTTGAACCAGCGTCACTTACTCCTACATGGGTTCACTTCGATAAGAGATTTCGGAAGACCAGCTTGTGGAAGTGCAGGATATCCATTAATAAAACAAGGAAGTATAAGCACATATGTATTAATTGCACAAGATGATCTAAATACATTAGGATTTACAACAGGAGGATTAGACCGGAATATTTGGAAACAGAACAAGAGAAGCAGTAAGAAATTATCAAAGAAGTAGGGGACTATCAGCAGATGGAATAGTTGGATGTAATACATGGAGATCACTTCAAGAAGATGTAGTAGGAACAGGAAGAACTAGAACAACAATAGATTAGAAATAAAAATAATTTCTGAGCAAATTGTATATTTGCTCAGAAGTATTAATATTTATTCATTATTTTTGTTTTCTTTAATAACTTTACTTTCGAATTCTTCCCAAGATCTACTAAATTCATGATTAGAAAAGGCCTCTTTTAATCCATTTACTTGTTTTAATTTAATAATTTCATCTAGCTCCATTCCGAGATGAAGTGATATTGTACTATCATCCCAACCAGCCTTAGTAAGCTCCATTACAATTTTAGACATATCTAGTATTTGATGAGTACCTCTTGCTCTATTGTGACGTATTGTACTTGCAATACGATCATCTAGATTTTTATCAATTGTAACTATTGGAATTTCTTTTAAATGAAAGTATTCTTTTGCACATCTGTATCTATGAAAACCATCGACTATAATATAAATATCATTTTCTTTATCATAATATGTAACAATTGGTTGAGTATATCCATCTTCTTCAATAGAATGTTTTAAAAGTCTCATTTCTGGTGGAGCAACTTTGTTAGGGTTGTAATCATTTGCAACTACTTTATTAATATCTACCATTTTTACATTTAAAACAGGAAATGTAATTTTTTTATTCATTAAAATCACTCCTGATCCTAATATAGTTTTTAAATTCATTATTATTACAAACAAAACCACAATAATTATATACATCAGCATATGTAGCTGTAACTATACTATCTTTAATTTTTGTTTGTTTACTAATATAAGTTAATAGTTCAATTAAAAATTCATCCTTTATAGAATATACATTTTTTATTACTTCTGATGCAACAGAAACAAATGCAACAGGAACATCGTTATCTAAATAAATATACCATACTTTATTGTTATCATCATATATTCTATCTTTAGTTTTATTTTCAACTATTCTAGAACCAAAAAATCTTCCCATTATATTGTAAAAATTTTTTGATTTATTGTCCATTCTTACTATCATTATTGATCACTTCCTCTTTTATAAATTTATTTAGATCTGGATCAGATGTTACAGTATTAGCATTAAGTAAATTATCCCATGTATGGGCCATTTTTTTAAGTTCATTTTCTTCAGTTCTTGTTTGAGCAAACGAAAGTCTTTTTAAATAAAAATCATTTTTTTCAATAGCTCTTGCAATTCTACGCCAAGATATTACTTTTTTCTGATTTTCCAATTTTCTAGAAGCTTCTTCTGGTATTTCATCAAAATCGACTCCATATTTTTTTCTATGCCATATCATAAATTTTTTAACTTTTCTATAATAATTAAGCATCAAATCTCTATTATAAAGTCCTATACTTTCTAATAAGAAAACAGTATATTGTTGCCAAGTCATAAAATTCGGCTTTGAACTTTTTAAATCACCTAATGCAGAAGTTCTACAATATATATTACCAAAATTAACACCATTAACTCGGTTTACAACTTTTGCCCACGTTTCATATTCTAGCGCTTTAAATTGATCTAGTCCTTTTCGTTGGTCATCCCCATAAGGTTGACAAATTCTCTGCTCTGCCAGAGGAACACCATTTTTATACATTAAATCATAAATTTTATTATATTTTAAATCTAATTTGCTTACCGCACCCCATATATCTTCAACTCTAAAATCATAAATTGGATAAAAGTTGTAAACATCAAGTATTTGGTTAGAAAATTTTACTCTTGTGGTCCATTTATAATTTTTGTAAGTTTCCTTATATTTTTGAAATGTAATTGTTCTAAAACGGTTTAAACTTTCATCAGTTCTAATTCCAATTCCACAAGCTACAAGACCTTCATGGTGTTCTTTATACCAAGAAGCAAATTGTAATATAAATTCTTCAAATTCTTCCCCTTTTTTAAACCAAGGAAAAGGACAGTTACTCATATTTATGCTATCTTCTGGTAAATCTCTAATCCATAAATGCCTACTTTCTTCTTCCCAACAAAGCCACTTTGGTTGCAAAATAGATACAGCATTTCTTAAAGCCAAAGGAAGTGCAATATGATAAAATGTTCTAACTTGAGATAATTGTTTTAACTCATTTAAATGATTAATTGTACATTTATATTGACCTTCTAAATCTATATATAAAACATCAAATTTTTTATTTAAGCGTTTAGCAACAATATTAGCTAGTTGAACCATTACCGAGCTATCTTTACCAGCACTAACACTAAAGTAAACATTATCAAATTCATTAAAAATTATTTCAAGACGCTCAAAAGCAGCTTCTAATACATTTTTTTCTAAATAAATTTTAGGCATAAGTAAAATTCAACTTCCCTTCATATGTATTATATGTTAATCTACAAATTACGTCAAGAAAAAATATTAATTTATAAATTAATATTTACCCTAGGAGTTATAAAAACACAAAAAAAGTCTTTTTATAACATTAAACACAATAAATTTTAAAATAAAACTAGAAACATGTCAAAAAAAGAAAAAACATCACATATGGTGGAGTAAAATCAGAATTAAAATAAGTATTTAAAAGTTTTTATAAAACTTGATAAACACTATAAAATATGATAAAATCACAAAAGAAAAGGAGAGATTAAATGAAAGTTATATTATTACAGGACATAAAAAATGTAGGAAAAAAAGATGAAATAATAAATGCAAATGATGGTTATGCAAGAAATTTTTTATTTCCAAAAAAATTAGCTCTAGAAGCAAGCAAAGATAATTTATTAAAATTACAAGCTAAAAAGGACTCTCAAAAACATAAAAAGAATTTAGAAATAGAAGAATTTAAAAAGCAAGCAGATAAAATTAAAGATATTGTTCTCCAAATAAAAGTTAAAGCAGGGGCAAATGGAAAAATATTTGGAGGAGTTACAGCAAAAGAAATATCAGAAGAATTAAAAAAACAATATAAAATGGATATAGATAAGAAAAAAATCATATTAAAAGAAACAATAAAAAACATAGGAAGATTTTCGGTAGAAATAAAATTTGGAGATGGAGTATCGGCTGAATTAACTTTAGAAATAAAAGGAGAATAAATATGGATTTGGGAAAAGTGCCACCACATGACATAGATGCAGAACAAGCTGTGTTAGGAAGTATGCTTACAGATAAAGATGCAGTAGTTGAAGCAATAGAAGTTTTAAAATCTGATGATTTTTATAGACAAGATAATAAAACAATATATGAAGCAATTTTAAATTTATATAATAGAGCAGAACCAATAGATATTATTACTGTTAAATCTGAATTAACATCTTTAGGAAAACTTGATGCAGTAGGTGGATTAGAATATTTAGCAGTACTTCCAGATAAGGTACCAACGACTGCAAATGTAGATAGATACATAAAAATAGTAGAAGAAAAGTCGATATTAAGAAAGTTAATAAAAGCCTCAAATGAATTAATAGATTTAGGTTATGCAGAAACAGAAGAACTAGATTCAATTATAGACCAAGCGGAAAAAAAGATATTTGATATTGCACAAGGTAAAAATCAAAAAGGATATTCAGCATTAAAAGATATTTTAGTTGAAAGTTTTGCAGAAATAGAAAAATTATATAATCAAAAACAGCCAATAACAGGAATACCAACAGGATTTACAGATTTAGATTATAAAACAGCAGGACTTCATAATTCTGATTTAATATTAATAGCTGCAAGACCTGCAATGGGTAAATCAGCATTCGCATTAAACGTTGCTACAAATGCAGCACTTAAAGCAAATGTTCCAGTCGTTATATTTAACCTTGAAATGTCTAAAAGTCAGTTAGTAAGCAGAATACTTTGTAGTGAAGCAATGGTAGACAGCAATAAAATCAGAACAGGGAAAATAGAAGAAGATGATTGGTTAAGACTTGCAACAGCATTAGGACCACTTTCAGAAGCACCAATTTATATTGACGATACTCCAGGAATAACAGTTACAGAAATAAGAGCAAAATGTAGAAAATTAAAAATGGAAAAAAATATAGGCCTTGTGGTAATAGATTATTTACAATTAATACAAGGAACAGGAAAAAGAAATGCTAGCCGTGAACAAGAAATTTCTGAGATAAGTAGGTCACTAAAAATTTTAGCAAAGGAATTAGATGTACCAGTAATTGCATTATCACAATTATCAAGAGCAGTTGAGCAAAGAGCAGACCATAGACCAATGCTTGCAGACCTTCGTGAATCTGGAGCAATAGAACAAGATGCAGATATAGTAATGTTTTTATATAGAGATCATTATTATAATCCAGATTCAGACAAGAAAAATATAGCAGAAGTAATTTTAGCAAAACATAGATCAGGTTCGACTGGAACTGTAGAGTTAGTATGGATGGAAAACTTTACAAAGTTTGGAAATATAGAAAAATATAGAGAATAAATATTTAAGGGTTGCATACTTAGCAACCCTAAATTAAAATAGGAGTAAATCATGCTAAAAGAACAAGTAATTAATACAATAAAAAAATATAATTTAATAGAAGATGGAGATAAAATTGTAATAGGAGTATCTGGTGGACCAGATTCAATTTGTTTGTTACATATATTAAATGAAATAAAAAACGAATTTCATTTTGAAATTTGTGTGGCACATATAAATCACATGATAAGAAAAGAAGCAGATGAAGAAACAGAATATGTAAAAGAATCTTGCAAAAGTTTAGGAATAGAATGCTATATAAAAAGAATAGATGTAATCAAAATTGCTAATAATTTAAAAAGAGGAACAGAAGAAACAGGAAGAAAAATAAGGTATGAATTTTTTGAAGAAGTGTTAGAAAAAACAAAATCAAATAAAATAGCAACAGCGCATAATAATAACGATAAAGCAGAAACTATATTAATGAATATTTTAAGAGGAAGCGGTACATCAGGATTAAAGGGAATAGAACCAATAAGAGATAAAAAATATATAAGACCATTAATAGATACGTCAAGAGAAGAAATAGAAGAATATTGCAAAGAAAATAATTTAGAGCCAAGAATAGATAAATCCAATAATGAAAATATTTATACAAGGAATAAAATTAGAAATATAGTAATTCCGTATATAAAAAAAGAGTTTAATCCTAACATTATAAAAACAATAAATAGATTATCAGAAGTAGTAAATGAAGAAAACGAATATTTAAATAAAATAACAGAAGAAACATTTAATGAAATATATGTTAGCAAAGACGCAAATCAAATAATTTTAGACCTAAAAAAATTCAACAATTTAGAATTAGTAATAAAAAGAAGGATTATACTATATACTATTAATAAACTTTTATTATCAATAACAGGCATAGAAAAGGTAAATATAGATGATATTATAAAACTATGTAATAATAACATAGGAAATAAATATCTTAAACCCATTAAAAATCTAAAAATTTTAGTTAAAAAAGGAAAAATTTTTTTTATAGCTATATATTAATCTTCCGTAGGAAAAACCTTGATACGCAAGCGTTTGCAAGAAAAAACTTTTTTAAAAAGTATTGTAATTAATAAATCTATATGTTATATTTCATATATAAAATCAAGCCTTGTAAAGGAGAATAAAAATGAAAAAAAGTGTAAAGACATTAGCAATGTGGCTAATTTTAGGTATAATATTTGTAGTATTGATATCATCAATTATGGATAATTCACAAAATAAAATGAAATATTCAGAATTAATGATTGCAATACAAAGTGGAAAGGTAAGTAACATAGAACTTACTTCGGATGGAACAAAAGCATATGTTACTTTAAGAGATGAACCAAGAATAGAAAAAGAGGTTAATATACCAAGTATAGATAGCTTTATGGATAAAATTAGTAAAAATTTAGAAGAAAATAGTTTTACATTAGAAGAAAAATCACAATCAACAATACTTATGATATTAAGCTTATTATCACCTTTTGGAATTTTAATAAT
>CANRFS010000084.1 GCA_947629965.1 uncultured Clostridia bacterium | reverse complement strand
AGGCTAAATCTAGTCCGTCCAAAAAAAGAAAAAAAGAAAAAGAGAGAAAAAATTAATTTGCCATTAGATATTATTTATTTTCCAATAATTTATTTTTCAAATCCCATAATTTTTGAGATAAATCTACATAATATTTATGTGGATTTTTTATACGTCTAACCTCATTCCACAAAGTATTTAATTCTTTT
This sequence comes from uncultured Clostridia bacterium, assembly GCA_947629965.1. GTDB lineage: Bacteria > Bacillota > Clostridia > TANB77 > CAG-508 > CAG-452. Next base: position 6,044 of record CANRFS010000084.1, on the reverse strand, counting down.
TTAGCATTTTTTGTAATTTCATCTAGACTAGGTGAGTTATATACAATATTCCCATTATCAAAAATTAATTCTTGCAAAGGTCTAACTATGTAGTTAGTTAATTTTTTCTTTTTCCAAGGAGAAGTAGGGTCAAAGATTGTATATTCGTCTTCTGGAATTATTTCATCATGCAATGTAATAACGTCTGCTATAGCTTTATGAGTTGATTTATCGTAAAATCTATATGTTTTTTTGAAACCAGGATTAGTTATTTTTATAGTGTTATTAGATACTTTTATTTTTGGTATAATCTTTCCGTCTTTTTCAATAGCAACTAATTTATAAACACCTCCGAAAACAGGGTTACTTTTTGCAGTAATCAAATTTTCTCCAACACCAAATAAATCTATTTTAGCACCTTCATCTAATATAGAAGTAATTACATATTCATCTAAAGCGTTTGTTCCACAAATTTTACAATCTTTAAATCCAGCATCATCTAAGATTGTTCTAATCTTTTTAGATAGATAAGATAAATCTCCACTGTCTAATCTTACTGCTTTTGGTCTATATCCATTTGGAACAAGCACTTCATTAAAAACCTTAATTGCATTTACAATACCAGAATTCAATGTATCATAAGTATCAATTAATAAAGTGCAGTCATTAGGATAGGTTTCAGCATAAGTTTTAAATGCTTCATATTCAGAATCAAAAGCCTGTATAAAACTATGGGCCATTGTTCCACTTGCAGGAATATTCCATTCTTTTGCAGTTATTGTGCAGGATGTTCCTACGCATCCACCAATGATTGCAGCTCTTGCGCCATATACTGCAGCATCTATACTATGAGCACGTCTTGCCCCAAACTCCATCACAGGACGTCCATCTGCAGCATGAACTATTCTACTTGCTTTAGTTGCAATTAATGACTGGTGATTAATCAAACAAAGTAATGCTGTTTCTAATAGTTGAGCTTGTATAATAGTTGCTTTAACTGTTATTAATGGTTCATTTGGAAATACTACAGTGCCCTCTGGAATAGCCCAAATTGTTCCTGTAAATTTAAAATCTTTTAAATAGTCTAAAAATTCATCTGAAAACATATTTTTACTTTTTAAATAATTAATATCCTCATTATCAAAATTTAAATTTTTAACATATTCGATTATTTGTTCTAACCCAGCAAATATAACATATCCGCCATTATCTGGTATTTCTCTAAAAAATACATCAAAGTAAGTCTCAATATCTTTCATATTTTTAGAAAAGTATCCATTTGACATTGTAAACTCATAAAAATCTGTAACTAATTCTAATTTTCTTTTTTCCATGATTATTCTCCTTTTTTAGTTATTATATCACTGTTGTCAAGAAAAATTAAAATAGAACAAAAAAACCAACATTAAAATTGTAGCAGGGAGCTAGAGACTTTATACCATGTTCAAAATAAAAGAATCACTCTCTCCATTTTTCAATAGAGAGAGTGATTCTTTTAGATATACCAAAGGACCACAGAAACATAATGTTCTGGGCCGCTATCGGCACTGTGGAGATAAGGAACGGTATCTCCACTAAACGTAATTCTCAAGATGTCGTCAAAATTGATATCTTGAAAATTGTGGATTTCATGCGGCAGACCTCCTTTGCTATCGTTCTTAAAGAACGTGAGCCCCACAGGGACATCAGCTTTAAGATGGGCTGCTTTTTCCAAATCAGCCCATTGAAGGGCTGATAGATTTGCAAGAAATGCTGCTTCGAAGTCCCCTTTTTCAGTTCCCGGGGCTGAAATCCGCAGATTCCCTGGCAGAGAATGATGCGAATTTGTGGTATTGTTATTCATACACAATACCTCCTATAAATTTTTTGCGCATAAACTATGCACTATAATTATTATACCATAGAATAAGGTATCAGTCAATTTTGATAGGTTTATGCAATGAATTTGAAATAGAGTATTGACAAAGACAAAATGTATGAAATATAATGAAGATGTAAATTATAATCGACATAAAAATGATTAAATTTGGAAAAATAAAAAAGACTAAATTTAGTCCGTCCAAAAAAAGAAAAAAACCAAAGAAGGAGAGAAAAATACATATGAAGCAAGAAAAATTAAAAAATAGAGGTATAACCCTAATAGCCTTAATAATTACCATAATCGTAATGTTAATACTAGTAGCAGTAACAATAAGTGTAGCATTAAATGGAGGACTAATAGGAAAAGCACAAGAAGCAAAAACAAAGACAGAAGAAGCCCAAATACAAGAAAGAGATATATTAACAGGAAGAATAAAAATAGGAGACACATGGTACGATTCACTAGATAAATATTTAGAAGGAGTACCATCAAAAGTCCAACCCAAAAAAGCATATGGTGATGCTGGTACAGACGGTTATGGATTTTTAACGGAAAATGCCGAATATACAGAAGGAGGAAAAACAGCAGTAATCCCAAAAGGATTTAAAATCTCAGATGTAGCAGAAGAACAAACAATAGACGGAGGATTAGTAATACAAGATAGTGATGGAAACGAATTTGTATGGATACCAGTAGATGTACCAGCAGAAAAAACATTTGACGATGTATTTTATAGAAGTGAGTGGGAAGATAATGAAAGAGTAGAAGGATTGTCTACTTCTTATAAAGAACTATATTCTAAGGGAGACGCTTACGAAAAAGCTGATTATAAAGCAATGAAAACAAGTGTAAAAGCAAACAAAGGCTTTTACATTGGAAGATATGAAGCAGGGAGTGTAGACGAAGATGGGCAACCACTAGCGAGAACAGGTAGTTCTTCAACAAGAGGAAAAATGGTAGTAAAACGAGATCAATACCCATTTTCCTATGTGAAATGGGGGGGTAGTATGACTGCTGCTAACGATGGAGCAACATATGTATGCAGACACTTTTATGATGACAAAAAAGAAAAAATAGGAGTAACATCAACTTTATGCTATGGTGTGCAATGGGATGCAATTTTAGACTTTATAAAAAGTGAAAAAGACGTATCTGACAGTTCCTCTTGGGGAAACTATAAGGATAATTCATTTACAATTGATAGGCAAGAAGCCCAGTTTGCTGTTTTTGATGGTTCCACATTAGGTGAATGGCAATCAATATCAGAAGAAACAGGAAATAAAAAAGAAAAGTCTAATTCAGACGATATTTTATTAACAACAGGAGCAAGTGATAATTTTGCAGTAAAGAATATATATGATATCGCAGGAAATTGTAGAGAATGGACATGGGAGGCGTATTCGACTATCAGGAGAGTTTTACGAGGTGGTTGCTGCGCCTCTTCCGGAGGTACGGCATCAGAACGCTTTACCATGGCCCCGAATTGTGTTGTCCAAAGATATTATTCTTTTAGGCCTGCGCTTTACATAAATGAATAAGTTTTGATGTAAACAGGGTATTGGCATCGGCCGTTCCTAGCGACACTTATTTATTAATTCAACGAATAAATTGCTAAATTTAAGATCGAAGCAAATATAATCCAAAGTAGATAAGGTATCTGCAACAAGCCAGCTACCTTATTTTTTGCATAAAATTCTTTTATCATAATCATTACTAAAACAATTAATAATAAAATCCATATAAATGAAAATAATCTCCATTCAAAAACAAAAAAGAAAATTGGCCAAAGTAAATTTACAAATAATTGTGAATAATAAATTGTATTTATTTTATCATCTGTCAAATTGTTACTTTTAAGAATTCCATAAGATACACCCATTAAGGTATAAAGAATAGTCCACACAATTGGAAAAAGAATAGCAGGTGGCGCAAAACTAGGCTGTGTAAGAGAAGAATAATTCATATAGCCAGATATTATAAAACCAACTATTCCGCCTAGTATTACAGGAACAAGTATTGATTTAATATAAATAAGTAAATTTTTCATAGAAACCTCCTCGTATTAAATTAATATAAATATATGTTGCAGAATAAAAAAATAGTATGAAGAAAATTATTAATTGATAATTTTTCTTAAAAAATGGATAAACCAAATTTTAGAGGTCCATGCACTTTTAGATTTATCAAACATATAATTTGTTATGAGATAAATGGAGGTGCATTTATGCCACTAATATATTTGTCTGGTTTTTTAGCTTTTTTAAAAACAGCCATTTTTGTTTTTGGTTACATATCAAATAATAGCTTATTTCCAGAACCCTTATCAGCAGAAGAAGAAAATGAATATTTGGAAAAGTATATGGCAGGAGATGAAGATGCAAGAAATATATTAATTGAAAGAAATTTAAGATTAGTAGCCCATATTTGTAAAAAATATAATATACCTAATGTAGATAATGATGATTTAATATCAATAGGAACAATAGGGTTAATAAAAGGAATTAACACGTTTAATACAGGAAAGGGAGTACGACTTGCTACATACGCATCTAGATGTATAGAAAATGAAATTCTTATGCACTTAAGAAGTATAAAAAAATTAGGAGCAGAGGTATATTTAAATGAACCAATCGGAAAAGATAAAGATGATAATGAAATAGCATTAATAGATGTACTAGAGAATGACGAAAAAAGTATAGAGGATGAAATAGACTTAAAAATAAAAACTAAAAAAATGTATGAAAAAATGAAAGATATATTAAAAGGACGAGAAAAAACTATTATAGAATTAAGATTTGGGCTTGGTCGGAAGTAAACCAAAGACACAAAATCAGATTGCAGAAATGTTAGGAATATCAAGAAGTTATGTGTCAAGGATAGAGAAAAAGGCTATAGGTAAATTAAATAGTAAATTAGCACGCGAGTTATAGAGCTAAGATTTACAAATTTTAGCTCTTTTATATTGTAAAAATTAACAATTTAATATAAAATAAAGTAAATATATATAAGGAGTATTAAAATGGTAAAAATTTTAGATGGAAAAATGGTTTCACAAAAGATAAAAGATGATGTAAAAAAAGAAGTAGAAGAATTAAAACAAGAAGGTATATTTCCAAAACTTGCAGTAATAATGGTTGGAAGTGACCCTAGTTCAAAAATATATGTAAGAAATAAAAGTATAGCTTGCAAAGAAGTAGGAATAGAATATGAAGAATATTTATTAGATGATAGCATAACAATGGACGAGTTACTAGAATTAATTAATAAACTAAATAATGATGACAGTGTAAATGGAATATTATTACAAAGTCCAATTCCAAAAGGGTTAGATATTAACGAAGCATTTAAAACAATAGATCCCAAAAAAGATGTTGATGGGTTTAATCCATGTAATGTAGGAAAACTTTGTTTAGGACAAGAAGCACTTATATCATGCACACCTTATGGTATAATTAAACTATTAGAAGAATATGGAATTGACATAGAAGGAAAAGATGCAGTAGTAGTAGGAAGAAGTAATATTGTTGGTAAACCAATGATGCAATGCTTATTAAATAAAAATGCAACAGTTACTATCTGTCATTCAAAAACTATAAAATTAGAAAGGGTTACGAAAAAAGCAGACATACTAGTTGTAGCAATAGGAAAGCCTAAATTTATAACAAAAGATATGGTAAAAGAAGGAGCAATAGTTATAGATGTTGGCATAAATAGAGAAAAAGACGGAAAATTATGTGGAGATGTTGATTTCGAGGAAGTATCAAAAATAGCTTCATATATTACTCCTGTTCCAGGCGGAGTAGGTCCAATGACTATAGCAATGCTTATGAACAACATTGTGAAAGCAACAAAAATGCAAAACAATAAAATATAGAGATAAAAGTGAAAAATACAAAATTCGTTATATGAATTTTGAGGGGGCTAAATTTTATAAAGAACAGTTTTAATTGTTCAGATGGAGGTTTTATGCAGGATTCAAAGTACTGGATTTGGCTCTCGAAAATAGAAGGATTAAATCCAAAATTATTATATGATTTAATAGAAAAATACAATAATCCTAAAATATTATGGAATAAAACAAAAGAGGAATTAATAGAAGATGGCATTAAAGAACTTTATGCAGATAAAATTACAAATGATGAGTATAAGTTAAACCTAAATAAATATTTAGAATATATGGAAAAAAACAATATAGAAATTATAA
>CANRFS010000083.1 GCA_947629965.1 uncultured Clostridia bacterium | reverse complement strand
ATAAAAAAAGAAAACATCGACGTAGTGCTAGAAGGAATGAAATCAGTTACAACAGAAACAGGAGGTACAGCCTATGGAGTATTCAAAGATTTCGATATAGAAGTAGGCGGAAAAACTGGATCTGCAGAAGCAGGAGATAAAGTTAATGCTTGGTTTGTAGGATTTGCACCATTTGACAACCCAGAAATTGCAATAGTTGTAATGGTAGAAAATGGATCACATGGATCTTATACAGCAGAAGTAACAAAAGAAATTATAAAAGAATATTTTAACCTAAATGGAGAAATAAACGAAGATGTAACAGCAAAGCCATATACAGAACAACAAAATTAAGACGAGGTTTGTCCGTTAAACCTTAAAAGGACTAAATAAAGGAGGAATATATAATGATAAATCCAGTAGGAATAAACATGAAAAAAGATAAAATTATAATAAGGATAAGTGAAGAAGCAACACATGAAGAAATTATAGAATGTTTAAATCAAAAAATACTTGCATTAAAAAAGTTATATAAAACAGAAAAAACACCAATATATATAACAGGAAAAGCGTTAAAGAACAAAGAAATAGAAGAAATAAAAAAGATAATTACAGATGAAATTGAAGTCGAAGTAACATTTGATAGTCCAGAAACATTAGGCTTATATGGAATAAAAAAAGCATTTGAAAAAGAAGTAAATATATCAGAAACTAAATATTACAAAGGAAGTATCAGGTCAGGAAATAGATTAGAATTCGAAGGAAGCATTGTAATAGTAGGAGATTTAAACGCTGGAGCAGAGGCAATAGCAGGAGAAAACATAATTATATTAGGAGCATTAAGAGGCCTAGCACATGCAGGAGCAAAAGGAAATAAAAAAGCAATAATAGCAACTAATAATATAGACTGTCCACAATTAAGAATAGCTAATATAGTAAAAGAATTAGAAAAAGAAGAGATAGAAAAACAATATAAATTTGCATCTGTTGATAACAACAATGAAATTATTTTAGAATAGATTGTAATTTGCTATGAAAGTAGCAATAAAATCAACGACATAAACAAAAGTTGATCTTTAACTCCTTCATTGTATAAAAAAAGTAGCAAGCAAATAATAAGAATATCATCAAAATTCAGGGTGATACCAAAGAATTCAAAACAATTATTATTATTATTTCCAAAAGGAATCGCATTGTAAAAATTATCTATCATTTCTTATGGTCACCACCCATAAAAGGGAAAACATCCATAACTTTACTCATGTTCATAAGTTGTATGTATTGGTCAACTTTTGATTTCCTGCTGTCCTTTAAATACGGTTTTAAAGACTGCAACAAATTAGCACGTGGATCATCTTTTGTATTCATCTTATCAATAATAGTTTTCATCCTCATTATAGTTTCAAAATCTATTCCAGAATTATTATCAGAATTATCATTATTATTTTTATAATTATCAGAATTACTATTAAAATTTTGACTATGAGAATTGTCAGACGAATTATTATTAGACTTATTCAGCATATTAAACAAATTATTTATCATATCTGGAGATATATTATTTTGACCAGCAATATTATTTAATTTATCAAACACATCTGACATATTCTCATTATCCAAAATTACCATTCTCCTTATCTATTTTTATTTATCTCTTTCAAGATTTCTTCTTTACTCTTTGTTTGTAAAATCTGATTAGCTTTTGCAATACCAGCTTCAAGTTCTTTTTTATCCATTTTAGAAAGCATTTCCATCATCTTTGCCATATCAAAATTACTAGAATTCATAAAAACCCCCATTCACTACTATTAAATATATGTATTAATAATATATGATATTCAAATAAAAAAAATATGTGAATAAAAATAGTATGAAATATTACAGGCATATTACAAAAAATAAAATAATATGTAAATTTGTATATAGATAAATTGGCAATAATCATTGCCAACGAGAATATTAAAATTTATAATAAAAAAAGACTAAATTGAGTCCGTCCAAAAAAAGAAAAAACAAACGAAAGAGAGGAAAACACATATGAAAGAAGAAACAAAAATGCGTAAAAAGATAGGTTCCAAAGGCATAACTCTAATAGCTTTAATAATTACAATAATAGTAATGCTAATACTAGTAGCAGTAACAGTAAGCGTAGCATTAAATGGAGGGTTGATAAGTAAAGCTCAGGAGGCAAAAACAGAAACACAAGGAGCCCAAATACAAGAAAGAGATTTGCTTACAGGAAGAATAAAAATAGGAGACAAATGGTACGATTCACTGGATAAGTATTTAGAAGGAACACCATCTGATAATCAAAGCGATGGAAATTCAGACGAGCAAGGTGGCGGAATTGGTGGAACAGCAGAATGGGAACAAGATGACGAGGGAAATATAAAATACAAGGGAGAACCGACGGGATTAAAAATAGGAGATTATGTAGATTATACACCAGACTCAGGAACATATGAAAGTACTAAGTTAGATAAAAAATATACTGGTAGTACAGAAAATAAATCAAATTTAACAACAGAAGATTTAGAATGGAGAATAATGGGAATAGATAAAAATGGTTGTTTAACACTAATAAGCAGCAGTAGCGGGATGTCGCATGAAACAGTTTATTTTGAAGGTGCAAGAGGTTATAATAATGGTGTATATATACTAAATGATATTTGCGCTAAGTTATACAGTAATAAGGAATTAGGAGCAACGGCAAGGAGTTTAGCAATAGAAGATATAGAGGAAGGATTTAGTGCCAAAGGATTAAATAAAAGAAATGGATGGAGTACCAGTCTGGTAGCACAATATGGAACGATAGAAACAGATGAAACTAATTTAAAATATCCAGTAATATATAAAGAAGAAGTTGGATCAGGGGTAGACAGTGACACAGTAAAAACAAGTGGAATAGGAGTAAGTGATCCTTATTATAAAGAGGAGAGTCAATTGATTGCTGATGTTGAGTATGGAGAAGCGTCATCTAAAGTTACGGGCAAGTCTACTTTTTACGATGTGTGGTTAGAGGCAGGTGATTTTTCTTGTGGTGGTTATTTTGATACTTTAAACAGTTGGATCGATTTAGATACTACTTGGGTTGCGTCGAGAACAGTGGGTGTGGGTATTGACAATGAGAACGGTAAATTGTTTTGGGGTCTGTATTACATGTTATTGGGTTCGATCCGTTTTAAAACCTTGTTCTCGACGACTGGGAAAGAATCTTCCGACAGCTACGGGACCTTAAGACCTGTGGTCGCTCTAGGTAGTGGTGTTAAAGTAACAATGTGCTCTGGTGACAATAGCTATAACAATCCTCATACTTTAAGTTAATAAAGTAGTTATAATAAAGAAAAATAGCCATGAATTGATATAAAAATCAATCATGGTTATTTTTTGTAAAATGAGTATTCAGTTTTCACTATCTAATTATCATATTTTCTCTTCCAGCACCAGTACCTATAAATTTAACAGGGACACCAGTATATTCCTCAATTCTGTTTAAATAAATTTTTGCATTTTCTGGTAGTTCATCAAATGTTTTACAATTGCTAATATCACCAAAGTTTCCATCAAATTCCTCATAAATAGCAGTTGAATTATTTAAAAATTCACTATTTGTTGAAAAATCTGTAGTCTCTTTTCCGTTGTTATTATAAGCAACACATAATTTAATTTTATCAAGTTTTCCAATTGTATCAACATGATTAATTGCAAGTCCTGTTAAACCATTTAAACGAGCAACATATTTTAAAGCAACTAAGTCAAGCCAGCCACATCTTCTAGGCCTTTTTGTAGTAGTTCCATATTCGTGACCTAATTCTCGTATTAAATCACCAGTTTCATTATCCTGTTCGGTTACATAAGGACCAGCTCCAACTCTAGAAGAATAAGCTTTAAGAACTCCATAAACTTCACCAATATCTTTTGCTCCAATTCCACTACCTGTACAAATACCACCAATAGAAGGATTAGAAGAAGTAACATAAGGATAACTTCCAAAATCAATATCAAGAAGCGTTGCTTGTGCACCCTCACAAAGAACCTTCTTTCCACTATCTAAAGCATTATGAATTAAAGTAATAGTATCTGTAATATATGGTTTTAAAATTTTTGCATATTCTTTATATTCATTAAGTGTCTTATTTAAATCAATTTTTTCATGACCATAAGCTTCAAAAAGTTTATTTTTGTTATTTATATTAATAGTCAAAAGTTCTTCAAATTTATCAGAAATTAAGTCCTCTGCACGAATACCACATCTTTCAAACTTGTCACAATATGCAGGACCAATACCTCTTGTTGTAGTTCCTATTTTGTTTGAACCCCTGTTTTCTTCCAAAAGCTTATCCATTTCAATATGATATGGAAGAATTATATGAGCCTTATCACTTATGTATAAATTATCTACAGAAACTCCATTAGACTTAAGATTTTCAATTTCCTCAATTAAAACTTTAGGATCAACAACTAATCCATTTCCTATTATAGCAATTGTACCCTTATTTAAAATTCCTGATGGAATTAAATGAAAAGCATAAGTTTTGCCATCAACCTTAATTGTATGACCGGCATTATTTCCTCCGGTACATCTAACAGCAATATCTGATTTTGTCGCAAGGTAATCAATTATTTTACCTTTTCCCTCGTCTCCATAAAAAGTACCTAAAACTACATCTACTTTTGACATATTATCACATCCTAAAAACAAAATATGTTCTCCCTAACTAAGAAGAACATATTTATTATTATACAAAATTAAAAAAAAGTCAATAGGCAAAAAAACGGATAATTTTTTGTCATTATGATTTAAAACTATTTGGAAGCAAATCTTCCATAGAATATTCTGTTATAACATCATGATCTGCAAGCGCATAGACCCTAAAATTTTTATCAACAAATTCATTCATAAACTGTCTACAATATCCACAAGGAAGACAGTTATCTAGCTTAGTTAAATCATTACTGCCACATACTACTATATAATCAAAGCTTTTTTCACCTTCAGAGATAGCCTTTGTAAAAGCAACTCTTTCGGCACAAATTGACTGAATACCGTCATTTTCGATATTACAACCTGAGTATATTTTACCTGAACCTGCTTTTAATGCACAGCCTACATAATATTTACTATAAGGAGCATGAGCATTTTTCCTAACATTTTTAGCAATTTCAATTTCTTTAGATAAATCCATATAAACACCTCTTTCAATTATTGATTTTAACATTAATAAAATTATATTTCAATAATTTTTAAAAATTCACAATTTCTGTAAACCATACATAAAATATAGCAAAAAGTTAATAAGTTTTAGAAAGGATGAATAAAAATGTCTAGTTACATAATAGAAGGGGGAAATAAATTAGAAGGAGTAGTGAATATATCGGGGTCAAAAAATGCTTCATTACCAATAATTGCTGCAAGTATCCTAAATGGAGGCATTAGCAAGCTATATAATGTACCAAATATACATGATACACAAATAACTTTAAAAATATTAAGAATTTTAGGTTGCAAAGTAAATAAGAAAAATGGTAAAATAGTAATAGATTCTAGCAAAATGAATAATCATGAAATTCCAGAAGAGCTAATGAGACAAATGAGATCTTCTGTAGTCCTTGCAGGAGCTATACTATCTAGGTTTAAAAATGCAATATTTACGTATCCAGGGGATTGCGATATTTGGTGGATACATCGGACAAGTTTAAGATAAATGAGTGGATACAAGAATTTAATTAGTAAATTTATAAGGCTTTAAAAAGATAAAGATGAAAATGAAATTGATAAGGTATGTAGTAGAGATTTTTGGAAAGGTAGAGATAGTTATAGAAAATTACAAAATGCTTTTTATGATGATATTACTTCAAAGGGATTTAATTTAGAAAGAGGTTTGAAAATAGAAGAAACAGGTACAAAACACGAAAAAATAGAAGATTTGAAGAAAATTACTAATTTTGAAAACACGAAAAAAGTATTAGATAGTATTAAACTTGAATTGCCAGATATACCTGATATTAACGATATTAAAATAATAAAATTAAATAGAGAAAAGGTAGAAAATGAGATTATAAAACCTAAAGATATTCTAATTAATGAATTATATCAAGAAAATGTTATTTTACACAAAGAACTATTAAAGCAAGTAAATTTAGTAAATAAAGCTGAAAAATACGAAAAAGAAAAAAATTCAATACTCGCAGATAATGAGAATTTACACAATAAAGTTAAACAATTAGAAAAGGATTTTGGAAATAAAACATTTGATTTAGAATGGGA
>CANRFS010000082.1 GCA_947629965.1 uncultured Clostridia bacterium | reverse complement strand
AAAGAAAGGAATGAAATTAAAAATGGACAATGAAATTTATATAACACCACTTTCAGGAAGATATGCAAGCAAAGAAATGAACCAAATATGGTCTAATGATTCAAAATATAGTACATGGAGAAAACTTTGGGTAGCTCTTGCAGAAACAGAAAAAGAATTAGGAATAGACATTACAGACGAGCAAATTAACGAAATGAAAGCAAATGTAAATAATATAGATTATGAAGTAGTAGCAAAAAGAGAAAAAGAATGTAGACATGACGTAATGGCACATGTATATGAATTTGGAACAAAATGCCCAAAAGCAAAACCAATAATACATTTAGGGGCAACTTCATGTTATGTAACAGATAATACAGATGTAATTTTAATGAACGAAGCACTTAAAATAGTAAAACAGAAATTAGTTACAGTAATAAACAATCTAAAAAACTTTGCAGAAAAATATAAAGCAACAACATGTTTAGGATATACACATTTTCAACCTGCGCAACTTACAACTGTTGGAAAAAGAGCAACCCTTTGGATGCAAGATTTATTAGAAGATTTAGAAGAATTAGAATTTGTGCAAACAAGAATGAAACTTTTAGGATGCAAAGGAACAACAGGAACTGAAGAAAGCTTTATGAAATTGTTCAAAGACGAAGAAAAAGTAAAACAAATAGATAAAAAGATTGCAGAAAAGATGGGCTTTGATAAAGTCTTTGCGGTATCTGGACAAACATATACAAGAAAATTAGATTCAATTGTTCTAAACTGCTTATCAGGAATAGCAGAAAGCGCATCAAAATTTGCAAATGACATGAGATTATTACAACACGAAAAAGAACTAGAAGAGCCATTTGAAAAAGGACAAATTGGTTCATCTGCAATGGCATATAAAAGAAACCCTATGAGAAGCGAGAGAATAAACTCACTATCAAGACATGTAATAGCACTTGCTAATGATACAAAAATTACAGCAGCAACTCAATGGTTGGAAAGAACATTAGACGATTCAGCAAACAAGAGAATATGTGTGCCAGAAGCTTTTTTGGCAATAGATGCAGTATTAATACTTTATGAAAATATAACATCAGGAATAGTAGTATACGAAAATGTAATAAAAACAAATATGATGCAAGAATTACCTTTTATGGGAACAGAAGAAATTCTTATGAATGCGGTATTAAAAGGTGGAGATAGACAAGAGTTACATGAAAAAATAAGAGTATACTCAATGGAAGCAGGTAAAGTTGTAAAAGAATTTGGAAAACCAAATGATTTAGTAGATAGAATAGCTGAAGATGAAACATTTGGATTAACAAAAGAGGAAATTTTAAATATATTAAATCCGGATAACCTTTGTGGAAGAGCAAAACATCAAGTAGAAGACTTTATAAAAGAGCATGTAACCCCAGTATTAAACAAATACAAGGATTTAATAAGTACAGAAAAAGTAGAAGTAAATGTATAAAAAATAAGTTATATTATAATTTTGTAATCATAGAAAAAGTTGTTTAAATAATCCTTCCGTGAAAAAATATCAAGGAAGGATTTATTTATACAACTTTTTTTATTTCTTTTTACTATTTTCAGCATATTGTTTTAATTTTTCATAAGCTAAGTATTTTATACTTCCAGCAGGATATTTTCCATCCTTATTTTTCTTACCAGCTGGTACACCTGTTAATATTTCAATACCCTCATCTAAGTTAGAAATTGCATATATATGGAATTTTCCTTCTTTAACACTAGATATTACCTCATCTGATAAGTGAAGATTTCTTACATTTTGAATAGGTATTATTACACCATGATCTCCATTTAAACCTCTTGTTTTACATACTTGGTAGAATCCTTCTATTTTTTCATTTACGCCACCTATTGGTTGAATAAAGCCTTTCTGATTAACTGAACCTGTAACTGCAATAGATTGATTAATTGGTATTCCAGATAAGCTAGAAAGTATAGCATATGCTTCTGTGCTAGATGCACTATCACCATCTACGCCATTATATAATTGCTCAAAACAAAGACTAGCAGTAAGAGATAATGGAAAATCTTGTGCAAATGTTTCACCTAAATATCCAGAAAGTATTAGAACACCTTTTGAATGTGTAGGACCAGACATATCTGTTTCACGTTCTATATTAATTATTCCACTTTTGCCCATATAGGTATTTGCTGTAATTCTAGCAGGCTTTCCAAATGTATAATCACCTATTGTCATTACTGTAAGTCCATTAATAACACCAGTTTCGTATCCAGATGTATCAATTAATAAAGTATTTTCATTAATCATTTCTAAATATCTAGAATCATACTTTTTAACTCTATCTATTCTTTCAGATAAAGTCTTATCAATAAATTCTGCAGTAACTATTTTTTTCTTTGAAAGTTTTGCCCAAGTTGAGCTTTCAGCAATTATTTCTCCAATTTCATTAAACCTTGTAGAAAGTTTTTCTTTATCATCAGATAATCTAGAAGCATATTCTACAATCTTTGCCATAGCTCCTTTATCCAAAGGAAGCATTCCTTCTTTTGTAGAAAAACTATGAACAAAGTTAGCAAGTTTTGTTATATTACTATCGGTTCTTGGAGCAGATTCCTCAAATTCTGCTTTAATCTTAAATAATTTTTTGAATTCTGGATCTAAAGCAAGTAAAGTATGGTAAATATTTGAATCTCCTAATAGTAATACTTTTACATTTATAGGAATAGGTTCAGGTTTTAAAGAAATCATAACCATGTATGAACGTTGTTCCATATTATTTTCAATGCTTAAATTCTTTACTAATAAAGCTTTTTTTAATGTATCATAACAAATTTGATTTGCAAGCAAATCACTTGCTTGAAGTATAATATATCCACCATTTGCCTTATGCAAAAGGCCAGCTTGGAGCATAGTATAATCGGTTTTTAATACTCCAAATTGATTTTCATATTCTAATTTACCAAATAAATTATGATATTGATAATTAGAATCCATAATTACAGGGGCACCGGTTAAATTACTATTATCAACAAATAAATTAACCCTGTAATTCATCCATGGAGTTAATTCTTCTTGCTTTACCCCTTGAGGTTGTCTAATATTTTTAGGTTCATCTTCAATAAATGTAGATATATTTTTTAAAATATCGTTTTTTACATTATCTAAAAAAGTAACTATTTTTTTATTCTTTTTGTATTTTGTTTTTAAAGGATTAACATGAGCATTAATTGTTATTAATGCAATATTAGACTGCCATTCATCTATCTGCTTATTATTTTCTTTTTCTAATAGTTTAATTTGATTTATGGCTTCTATTATTTTATCTTGAACTACTGCGGAGTTTTCCTCGAAAGTTTTTTTCGTTTTATCATCTAATTTATTAAATTCTTCTTCTTCTATAGTTTTTCCATCTATAACAGGCATCATATATACGCCATTATTTGTAGCTTTTACCTCAAATCCATTTTTTAAAGAAGACTTATTTAGTTTTTCTAAAAGATCCGATTTTTTTTGTTCAAATTTATTTTGCATCAAAGCTTTTTGCTTTTCAAAATCTTCATTTTTAAAAGTTAGCTTAATATCTTTTTTAATATCTTTTATAAAAGAATCCATATCTAATTTAAATTCTTTACCTAACCCAGCAGGTAATGAAACTGCAGTAGGTTCATTTGGAACATCAAAATTGTATATATAGCACCAATCATCAGGAACCTTCTTTTTAGCAGCTAGTTTTGTTATATATTTTTTAGCATACATAGTTTTTCCAACGCCTGAAGGACCTTCTATATACAAATTATACCCTTTAGAATCAACACTAAGTCCAAACTCTAATGCTTTAATACCTCTTGCTTGACCATAAATAGAGTCTAAACCATCTAATTCATCTGTTGTTTCAAAATTGAACATGTTTGGATTACAAACGTTTTTTAGTTCCTTATAACTTAATTCATTTTTTTTCATTAGTTTTTCTCCCTTCATATGTATATTTCTTAAATTTTTTAATATATTTTTGGACACACTCTAGCTGTATGTATTATTCATAAATTAGGTATGTCATTTATTTGTAATGTCATTAATATTGCATCTTCTGTATTATTATAGTATTTTTTTCTTAATCCAACTACCTTAAAATTAAATTTTTCATATAATTTTTGTGCTGGGATATTATTTGAATTTACTTCTAATGTTATAGCAGTAATTCCTTTTTCGGCTTCAGCCATTTGTATTAATTTTGAAAGTAATTTGCTTCCTATATTTTGCCTTCTAAATTTTTTTGCTGTAACTATGTTTGTTATATGAACATCGTCTACAGCCTTCCATATACCAGCAAACCCAACAATTTTGTTATTAATTTTTGCAACAATATATTGAGAATTAGGATTTAATAATTCACTTCTAAAAATATTTACATTCCAAAAGTCATCAAAATCTGAGAATAAAACATCTTCAATTTCATTCAAATCTGATATAGTCATTTTATGAATTTGAACTTCATCCATTTTTTTGTTTCATCCTTTCAGCCTGAGACTTTCTTAAATATAATGGAGCAAGCAAGTCAGCTGTTGTAGAATAATTTCTTTTATATTTATTATATGCACATTTTGCAATATTTTTTGCATGAATATCATTATTATGTAAAAAATCTTTAATTTTTAATAATTCTTTATGAATAATTGCTCCGTCTCCAGTATATATGATATTATCATATTTTTGTAGAGTTTTTATAACTATATTTATATCATCTGCTAAATAATTTTCTAATAAATTATAATTTTTGTCAAATATTCCACAATATACTTGATTATTTCTAGCATCTATAAGTGAACAAATAGTACTACATTTTTCATCCTGAATATTATAGGCAAGAGCTTCTAAAGAAGATACATCTATTACAGGAATATTTAAAGATTCTGCAATAGCCTTTACTGTAGATATACCTATTCTAATTCCAGTGAATGATCCGAGGACCAACATCACATGCTATAAGATTAATATCAGATAAATTGAATTTAATTTCATTTAGCAAACTATTTATTAAAGGAATTAGAGTTTCTGAATGTGTTTTGTTATTATTAATATTTAATTCTAAAATACATTTATCATCTTCTGAAGCAGAAACCGAAGCAATATTGCTAGAAGTAGAAATACTTAGAATTCTCATAAGCAAATCTCCTTAATCACATTATTTAATCGTTCTCCATAAGCTTTAATATCTAAATATCTTATTGAAGGGTTCTTTTCATCCTTAGAAAAATTTATTTTTATATAATTATTAGGTAAAATATCTTCAATTAGGTCGCCCCATTCTATAATACATATTCCAGTTGTAAAGTATTCTGAGCCACCTATTGCATAAAATTCACCTACATCGGATAATCTATATACGTCTAGATGATAAATATTTGTATTATTTGTTTTGTGTTCGTTTACTATTGTAAATGTAGGACTAGAAACTTCATCATCTAATCCCCAATAAGAAAGAAAACCCTCAGCAAATTTAGTTTTACCAGAGCCTAAATCTCCCGATAAAACAACAATATCACCAGTTGATAATTTGCTTGCCAAAAAAGAGGCTAATTTTTTAGTTTCAATTTCATCATGAGATATAAATACAGACATAAAATCTCCTTAAAATAATTTATATTTATACTGATATTTTATATTAGTTATTATAATTTGTAAATAAAAAATTAAAAAAAATAAAAAATAGTATTGACAAAACAAATAACCTAGTTTATAATTTATAAACGTAGCAAGAAAATGCAGGTGTAGTTCAATGGTAGAACCTCAGCCTTCCAAGCTGATGACGTGGGTTCGATTCCCACTACCTGCTCCAAACAACAAAACCTTGTAAATGGTAAAATACCAGCATTTACAAGGTTTTGTTATTTATTACAAGTAGGCAACATATTGATTTATAATGAATAACAGATATTGAATTAAACTTATATAAATTGCTTGAAAATACATATTGGTGTATGTTAAAATATTAAATAGATGCGGGTATAATTTAGTGGTAGAATGTCATGCTTCCGACCTGATAGCGAGGGTTCGATTCCCTCTACCCGCTCCAATGACGAATCTGTTTGAACTTTTATATACAACAGATAAATACAAATATCATTCTGAAAACGAATGGTATTTTTTTTATTTTATTTTCAGTATGTACTGCATTTTCTCCCGAGTTTTGTGCCATTGGTCAAAACTCATATGGGTTAGGACTTACGACAAAGCCAAAGTAGCCAAAACTATTGAAATATATGGAGTCTTATGATATAATTTATTACAATTTAGCGAATAAGCTAATTAATTTTTATAATCTCCTTTGGGAGTTAAACATAAAGAAACACTAGCAACACAATAATT
>CANRFS010000081.1 GCA_947629965.1 uncultured Clostridia bacterium | reverse complement strand
CTAATTTTTCATCAGTTGTTCCTGTTATTTCTATAAACTCAACTATTTTATTTATGCTTTCTTCTTTCATATTATAGTCATCTTTAAATATTGCAACTACCGTGTCTTTTCCTATTTTGTCTATTTTATCTATAGTTCTCATTATTTCTACTGACTTTTCTTTTTCATTTACTGCTTCAAATAATCCGTTTAATATTTTTCTATTATTTATGTGTATTGTAAAGTTTTCTAATCCTAAATTTTTAAAGGTTTCGTACATTACTGCTGGTATCTCTGCATCATTTATTATGTTTAATTTTTCGTCTCCTATTATGTCAATATCGCATTGATAAAACTCACGAAATCTTCCACGTTGTGCTCTTTCTCCTCTGTATACTTTTCCAATTTGATATCTTCTAAATGGAAATGTTATTTGGTTATAATATTCTGCTACATATTTTGCAAGTGGAACTGTTAAATCAAATCTTAAGGTTAGACTGCTATCTCCCTTTGTAAAACTATATAATTGCTTTTCCGTTTCTCCACCAGCTTTTGCAAGTAAAACTTCTGATGCTTCTATTACTGGTGTGTCTATTGGAAGAAATCCAAATTTTTCGTATGAACTTCTTATTTTATCTATCATTTGGTTAAATAGAACTTGTTCGTTTGGAAGCAGTTCCATAAACCCTGATAATGTTTTTGGTTGTACTTTATTCATAAATATTTCTCCTCTCTCTTAATATTCTTTTGGTTTTAATTCTAAATATATTGGTTTTTCTTCTTTTAACATTGTATAGTTTCCATGTCCTGGGTATACTATTATATCTTCTGGAAGTGGCATAATTCTATTTGTTATAGAATCCATAATTGATTCAAGACTTCCTGTAGGTAAATCAGTTCTTCCCCATGTACCTCTAAACATTGTATCTCCTGAAAAAAGTATTTTTTCTTTTTCTATATATAAACAAATTCCACCTTGTGTATGTCCAGGTGTATGAATAATTTTAAATTCTATATCTCCTACATGTATTAAATCATTGTCATTTAATCTAGAATCTGCTTCTACTTTTATCACACCTAGTCCAATGTATTCTGATAAATTAACATCTGGATCTTTTAGTCCAGGTTCATCATCTCTATGAATTAGAACCTTCCCTCCAGTTTTTTCCTTTAATTCATTTGCCCCTGATATATGATCTCCGTGACAATGTGTAAGAATTATGTATTTTACATTTGCTTTTAAAGTATTTAACATATCTAAAATTTTATCTACTTCTCCACCTGGATCAATAACTACTGCCTCTTTAGTTTTTTCATCTTGAACAATATAGCAATTTGTTTCTCCTACCATTGGTAATTCTAGTTTAATTCTTTTTAATATCATTTGTATCCTTCCTTATTTCTTTCTTTTTACCTCATATACACTATCAACTTTTCTAATTGCTTTTATAACTTTTGATAATTGCTCAACATTCTCTACCTCTAATGTAACTTCAATTGTAGCAATTCTTTCTTTGCTAGTTTTGGTATTAACACCCATTATATTTATTTTTTGAGCAGTTATTTCTTTTACAATATCAGATAAAAGACCTGTTCTATCATTTGATAATATTTCTATATCAACATTATACGATCCTTGTGCTTTATCATTATACCATGCTACATCAATTATTCTGTTCTCATCTTGGAGTAAATTTTGCACATTTACACAGTCTGTTCTATGAATAGATACTCCTCTTCCTTTTGTAATATATCCTATTATATCATCACCTGGAACTGGGTTACAGCATCTAGAAAATTTAACTAAACAATTATCTATTCCTTTAACTATTACGCCTGATTTTGGTGGTTTTTTAACTGCTGTTCTTTTGTTTGTTAGTTCTTTAAGTTTTTCTTCTATCAAAACCTCTTCATGTTCTTTTTTATATTCCTCTAATAGCCTTGCTATTACTTTACCTGGAGATATTGCTCCAAATCCAATACTTGCAAACATATCATCTGTACTTGAATAATGATATCTTTCAAGTACACTATTTATCCATTCTGGTTTAAATAAATCGCTATGTTGCATGCCTATTCTTTTTATTTCTCTATCAATAGTTTCTTTTCCTCTTACAATATTTTCTTCTCTTTCTGTTTTTTTAAACCATTGTGAGATTTTTGTTTTTGCACTTGAACTTTTTACAAATTTAAGCCAGTCTCTACTAGGTCCTTTTGCAGTATCTGATGTTATTATCTCTACAATATCGCCAGTTTTTAGTTTTGTGACTATTGGCATCATTTTGCTGTTTATTTTACAGCCTACCATTTTATGACCTACTTCTGCGTGTATAGAATAAGCAAAATCAATTGGAGTTGAATCTCTTGGAAGTGTTTTTATTTCTCCTCTTGGTGTAAATACATATACCTCATCTTCAAAAAGTTCTGTTTTTAGTGTTTTTAAGAACTCTCCAGGATCTTGCATATCTTTTTGCCACTCTAATGTTTCTCTAAGCCACGCTAGTTTATCATCTGTTACTACAACATTTGATTTTTTTCCCGTTTTATTGTTTGCTTCTTTATATGCCCAGTGTGCAGCGATACCAAATTCTGCCACTTGGTGCATGTCCCATGTACGTACTTGCACTTCAAATGGAGTTCCATTTGGTCCTAAAAGTGTTGTATGTATTGACTGATACATATTTGGCTTTGGTACAGCTATATAATCTTTAAAACGTCCTGGCATAGGTGTATATAAATCATGCACTACTCCAAGTGCTGCATAACAGTCTTTTACAGAGTTTACAATTATTCTTAATGCAAATAAATCGTATACTTGGTCAAGTGTTATATTATCTCTTTTCATTTTTCTATAAATACTATATAAATGTTTTGCTCTTCCTGTTATTTCTGCATCTATTTTTTCTTTTTTTAATGCAGTTCTTATTTCGTCCATTATTTTTTCTATAAACTCTAAACGTTCTTCTCTTTTCTTTTCTATACCTTCTACTAATTCTCTATATTCTTCTGGATTAAGATATCTAAATGCTAAATCTTCTAATTCCCATTTTAAAGAATATATACCTAATCTGTTTGCAAGTGGTGCATACAAATCCATTGTTTCTTTTGCATTTGCTATTTGCCTGTCTCTTTTTAAATATTTAAGTGTTCTCATGTTATGAAGTCTATCTGCAAGTTTTATAAGTATAACTCTTATATCTTTACCCATTGCAAGAAACATTTTTCTATAATTTTCTACTTGTTGCTCCTCTATACTAATGTACTGAATTTTTCCGAAGTTTTGTAACACCTTCTACCATTTCTGCAATTTCTTCTCCAAATTCATTTACTATATCTTCATGAGTAATTTTTGTATCTTCTACAACATCATGAAGAAATGCTGATGCAATTGTACTATCATCTAATCTCAAATCAGCTAAAATATATGCAACTGACAATGGATGCACAATATATTCCTCACCAGACATTCTTTTTTGTCCTTCATGACTTTTCTTTGCATAGTTATATGCTTTCATTATTAATTCAGTATTTGATTTAGGATTATTTCTCTTCATTTTTTTTATCAGATTTTCTATTGTAACTTCTTCTTCATTTTGCATATTTTTACCTCACACTTATATAGATTTCATAATATCTTTAATATTAATTTGTACTAACTCTTGATTTCCAAAATTATTTATTTCTAACATTCCTGCAATATCTACTTTATCTCCAATTGTATATTCTTCGGACAAATGTCCTAAATTAAATCCTATGGCATTTATTAATAAATTATCATCTTTTAATGTTAGTTTTAAATGTTTTCCTTCTGATAATGCTCTTATAGAATCTATTTTTAAATTTTTATATACAAAAATTGGCATTTTGTTTTTTTCTCCAAATGGTTCTAGTTTTTGAATTTCTTGAACTGTCTCTTTATTTATATCTTTTGAAGTAATTATTCCATCTATCATAATAACTGGGACAATATCTTTTATATTTTGTGAAATTGCAATTTCTTCAAATTTTTTCTTAAATTTGTCGTAATTTTCTTTTTTTAGAGATACTCCTACAGCCATTTCATGTCCACCATATTTTTCTAGGTATTCACTAGAATTAACCAGAGCTCCATGTAAGTCAAATCCTGGAAGACTTCTTCCTGAGCCTTTTCCTATATCGCCTTCAAAACATATGAGTATAGTTGGTTTAAAAAATTTTTCTGCTATTTTTGATGCAACTATTCCAATTACACCATGATGCCAATTATCTCCGCAAAGAACGATACTGTTTAATTTATTTACATCTTCTTTTTCTAGTTTTAAAATCGCCTGTTCAAAAATTTCTTTTTCTTTAAACTGCCTTTGACTATTATATTTATTTAATTTAGCTGTAATTTCCCTTGCTTCTTGTATATTATTTGTTAAAAATAACTTTAAGGCTTCATTTTGAAAACCCATTCTACCACAAGCATTTATTCTAGGTGCCACTCCAAAAGAAATTGTAGTAGAATCAATATTTTTATATCCTGAATCCATTATAATAGTTTTAAGACCTATATTTTTAGTTTGTGCAATTAATTTTAGCCCTAATTTTGCAATAACTCTATTTTCATCAACTAAAGGCACTATATCAGATATTGTACCAACACATACAATATCTAAATATTTTAAATATTCTTTATCATCTAATCCCAATTTTATAGATATTGCTTGAATTAATTTAAAGACAACTCCGGCAACCTGCAAGTCCTCTAAATGGATACTCATTATCTTTTCTTTTTGCATCAATTACAGCCATTGCCTTAGGCAATTCTTCTAGTTGCTCGTGATGATCTGTTATAATAGTATCAATTTTATTTCTATTGCAAATTTCTACTTCTTCTATTCCAGATATTCCACAGTCTACAGTTATAATTAACGTATATTTTTTATCAATTATTTCTTGAATAGCTTCTTTGTTTAATCCATAACCTTCTTCTAATCTATTTGGAATATAATAATCTACCTCTAATCCCCTTTCAGCTAAATATTTTTTTAGCACAGTTGTACTAGTGATTCCATCTACATCATAATCTCCGTATATTATTACTTTTTCATTACTTTCTATTGCCTTAATTATTCTATTTACTGCAATTTCCATATCTGGCATTAAAAAAGGATTATAAAAATCGTTTCTAGTTGGATTTAAAAATACTTTTATTTTTTCAGAATCTAATATATTTCTATTTACTAAAATTTTTGCAAGCAAGTTAGATATATTAAATTTTTTTGATATTTCCTCTATTTTCTCATTATCTGATTCGTAATATTCCCATTTTTTATTCATAAATTCTCCCTAAAAATACACATTTGTAATAATTATATATCTTTTTGTTTTTTTTTAAAAGGGGTTTTGATAACTTTTTGTATATTAAACGTTATATCAGGAAATTACTCTGAGCAAATTCTCCAAAACAATGTATTTTTTATCTTTTGTGTGAACTAAAGGCAAAAAAATTAAGTGCATATGTGGAGTTTCCTCGTCCATATACACTTTTGCAGACATTATACCTAAATTTTGTATTCTGTTTTAAAATATCTTTTGGTTTCTTTTCCTACATCTTCTAAGAATTGTTTATCAAAAGTAAAGTTGCAAAACATTAGCATCGTTTCCATATTAAATCATAAGCTTAAATTTCCTTCATCCGATACTGAAACAGTTAGACTCAAAACGGAAACAGGTCGGAGATATCCGACGCCATGTATAGTAAGACCGCCAAAACTCCAACCAACCAGCTGGGGCTGAAGTAACCATACCGTTGGCTACTCCTCTCACACAGAAGCACCCCAGGCCGTATTCACACGGACCCACAAACGTAGGCTCCCCTACATGAGTGTCAGCAAGCCAGTAAGAGATAAGCGAATTTCCGAACCAGGAAGTATCCTCAAAAAGTAAATTGTAAGCACTCTCGGAATTCATTAACCCACATATTACTTTATCCTCGCTTTTTGTAGTGCTTAAAGTCTGGGGATAGTAAAAATAAAAGAACGTAGGAATCGACACAGATGGATTACTGTCGGACAATTTTAACCACTTCTTTGATTCCTCATCCCAATATTCAAAGGATTTTGTACCAGCATTTACTTCTTCACCTTGTCCAGATTTCCCTCGAACGCGAACATAAACATAACCATCGTCCTTTAGCGTAAACACCAGCTCATCTCCATAATGAATTGTTCCTAGTTTTTCATTCTCATATACATAAGATGTCGGGTCATATCCTGTTACTCTGTTTATATCTTCTACATTTATTGACCTTGCACTTTCTGCCATATTTCCATCACTGTATTTTGCTCCTGCATTGTTTAATATTTCTACTCCGTTTACATATCCATCTTTTCCTTCTAATGT
>CANRFS010000080.1 GCA_947629965.1 uncultured Clostridia bacterium | reverse complement strand
TTTTAGTTCATTAATTCTTTCATTCCTTCAGTTAATGATTCTACAAGTTTATTTGCATCTTCTAAGCTGCTGCCTCTTACTCCCATATAAAATTTTATTTTTGGTTCTGTTCCTGATGGTCTCATGCAACACCAAAAGTCATTTTCTAATTCAAAGTATAATACATTTGATTTTGGTAAATCCTTTTTGTAACTTTCTCCTGTCTCCATTTCTTTTATTGTTCCGTTTAAATAGTCTCTAAATTTTACTACTTTGTACTCTCCTATTTGTTTTGGTGGATTATTTCTTACTTTTTCCATCATCTGTTTTATTTTTTCAGCTCCATCTGCTCCTTCCAAAACTATAGATACTTGATTTTCTTTATAATATCCATATGTCTCATACATTTTTAACATATTATCCCATAATGTTAATCCTTTTTCTTTATAAAATGTTGCCGCTTCTGCAAGTAGCATTAATGCCGCTATTCCGTCTTTATCCCTTACTTCGTCTCCTATTAAGCAACCATAACTTTCTTCGTATCCCATTATACATTTGTAAGTATTATTTTTCTCAAATTCCTTTATTTTTGCTGCTATATTTTTGAATCCTGTTAAAACTTCAAATAATGCGACATTATTTTTTTCGCATATTCTATCTGTCATATTAGAAGACACTATTGTTTTTATTAAAGCTGTATTTTTTTCCAATAAACCTTTTTCTCTTTTTTGATTTATTAAATAATCTGCTACTGTAAGTCCTATCATATTACCATTGAATAATATATATTCTCCGGTTTTATTATCTTTAACATGCAAACCTATCCTATCTGCATCTGGATCATTTGCAATAACTATGTCTGCTCCTACTTCTTTTGCAAGTTTTAATGCAAGCTTAAAAGATGCTGGATCTTCTGGATTTGGATATGCTACTGTTGGAAAACTTCCATCCGGCTCTGCTTGTTCCTTTACTAAATATACATTAGTAAATCCTAACTCGTCTAAAATTCTTTTTGCTAATTTTTTTCCTGTTCCATGAAGTGGTGTATAAACAATTTTTATATCTTTTGCATTCTTTTTTATAATTTCTGGATTTAAGCAGATACTTTTTAAATATTCTATATATTTATTATCAATTTCTTCACCAATAACATTATATAATCCTTTTTTTACTGCTTCTTCTTCAGTAATTTGCTTTATTTCTGAATAACTATTTATTGCATTTACTTCTCTTGTAATTTCTTCATCTACAGGATAAGATATTTGTGCTCCATCCTCCCAATAAACTTTATAGCCATTATATTTTGGCGGATTATGGCTTGCAGTAATTACTATACCAGAAATACATTTTAAATTTCTTACTGTAAATGATAGTTCTGGTGTAGGTCTTAAAGATTCAAATCGATATGTTTTTATTCCATTAGCATTTAAAATTAAGCATGCAAGCTTACTAAACTCTTCAGACATATTTCTTGAATCATATGCAACTGCAACTCCTCTTTCTTGTCCATTGTTTTTTATAATATAATTTGCAAGTCCTTGAGTCGCCTTTCCAACTGTATATTTATTCATTCTATTAGTCCCTGCACCTACTATTCCACGAAGACCAGCTGTTCCAAATTCTAATTCTTTATAAAAGCTATCTTTAATTTCTTCATCATTATCTTTTATTTCTTTTAACATTTTTTTGGTTTCTTCATCAATTTCATTACTTTCTAACCATTCTTCATATTTTTCTAAATATCCCATGTTTTTAATTCCTTTCATCTTATTATAAATTGTTGTTTATAAAAATGTTTAACAACTTATTTAATTTTATTGTAAAAATTATTATATAATTCTACAGCTGTTTCCGCACTATCTACACCTTCTTTATTTTTTACAGGTGCAAATTCTTCTTCTCTTTTTACTCTTAAAATTAACATATCATCTAATTTATTAAATGCGTCGAATATAAAACTCTCAAATTTATAAGCATTAGGCTTATCCGATTTTACTATATTGCCATTTTCATCTAAATATGTTGCTTTTTTAAAGGCACTATGGTAAGGAAGCTTTTTATTCCTATAATTTCTAATCCTTTAATATTAAACATATTGCAATTAATATGAGACTCACCATACATTAAATTATTATTTTCATCTACAGCATGTGCCATCTCATTTGTTATTTCTGTATATTCTATTACACTTGGTTTTCCATTCTTTTTGCAGAATACTCCTACTTTCTCTTCTGGATTTGCTTTTACTAATGATTTCCCAGCTTCTAATACTTGTTTTTCTTTTGCTAAACCTATTAATATTTCGTCTACCATTTTTGCGAGTGGATTATCAATTGGTCCTATAAAAATCCATTCTATTTTCTTTTTATTCATATCTTCTACAACATTATTTTTAAACATTGCTTCAAAAATTCCACCATGTCCATCTGCTGCTTCCTTAATTGTTCCATCTTCATTTATCAAAATCTTTCCTGCAGTATCTACCATTGGAAGTTCTCCTTGTACGAAAAATTTTATTGCTTCCTTTGGATAATTAAAATAATTATTTTTTTCAAAAAATTGTACAGTTTGATTATTATTTTCTCTACTTGTCATTATATACCATGGAACTATAATATTATATTTATCTCTTGCTTCTTTTAAATTATCACATAATATTTCAAATAGCGATTTCGCATTTGGATTTACATTTAAAATATACGTCCCTTTTGGTCCATCATGCCCGAAGTCTTGTTCCCTGTCCTCCTGCCATTGTAACTACTGCTAATTTTTCTTGTTTTATTTCATCTACTCCTACTTTAAAATATTTTTCTTTTTCTTCTTCTGATAATTTTTCTTTTTCTATATACGATATTGGTTCTATCCTATCTGTTTTGCTTTTATTTTCTTTTTTTGTTTGTTCATATAAATTATTTATTAAATCAAAATCAATACTAATAATTTGATTTAATAAATATTCTTTTTTTTCGTTGTCTAGTTTTTCATATTGTGATAATAAATGAGTTTGATTATATTGCTCTAATATAGTTTTTGCCTTATTAAATTTTTCCTCTAACATATTATCTCCCTTCTATTTATTTTATTTTTATATTATATCAATTTATTTTTCTCGTCAATAGTTGATATTTAAAAATAATCCCTTATTATTAAGTTTTAACCCAATAATAAGGAATTATAATAGATTGCTTTTAATTTATCTTTCTTTTTTTATAATCTTCAAATATATTTTCGATTTTATGAATTCCAGAAGTATTTATAATTAGTTCATGATTGTCTAATATTTCTCTTATATTATCATCAAATTCTGATACCTCATAACAATTAATTATTGTTATTTCTATATCACTTATTTTATTAATATTTTTATTTAAATATTTTTCTATTAATTTGTTTGCTTCTTCAATATATTTTTTACTACCACTTATTAATATATTAATGTTTACATTTTTATTTAGTAATTTATTTAATCTATTTTCAATATTTGAATATTTTTGTATCTTATCATTATTCCAATTTATATCTAAAATCTTTTGTCTTTCTTCTTCGTTTATTATTAAATTAGAGAGAACATTGTCTATATTTTCTTTGAAATTATATTCTAAAATAGTTTCGAATTTTGCATTCATATTAATTTGATTTTTTACATAAGGTAAAATCATTGTTATCAAATGTATGCTACTTACATAAAATCCACATACTCTTTTTATATTATTTAACATTTTTCGTCCCCCCGTAAAACTTTTTACTGGTAAATTTTACCATTTATTTTTTCATGTGTCAATATTAATCGTATACACAAATTCGACAAGCTTATGTGTATATTTTTTATATTTTGGTTAATACTTTTATTAATAGGAATTTTCTCCAAATTTCCTATTAATAAACAAATAAAATATTATATAGACAATTTGTGATTTATTGGTTTTTTTGAGTTACAAATTAACGGAGGTTTATAATGAAAAATTTTTTAAATTTAAAACATATAATATTATTGATAATATTATCTCTTATTTACACCTTTATATGTGCATCTTCATATGTTTCTGCTGTATCATCAGATATTCAAGATAGTGTTTTTAGGCTTCACGTTATTGCAAATAGTGATTCTGAAGAAGATCAAAATTTAAAATATATTGTAAGAGATAAAATATTAGAATATATTAATAGTATTTCAAACAATGAGATTTCCAAAGAAGATGTAATTATATTAATAAATGATAATCTTGATAATATTAAAAAAATTGCAGAAGACACAATTCATGAAAATGGGTTTGATTATTCTGTAAAATTAAATATAGGAAATTTTGCTTTCCCTACAAAAACTTATGGAGATATATCTTTTCCTGCTGGTTTTTATGATGCCCTAAAAGTAGAAATAGGAGAAGCGAAAGGACAAAACTGGTGGTGTGTAATGTTTCCTCCTTTGTGTTTTGTTGACGTTACTAGTGGAATAGTTCCTGAAAGTTCTAAAGATGTGTTAAAAGAAAATTTATCTGAAGAAGATTATAAAATAATATCTGAAAAGAATAATAATATAACATTCAAATTTAAAATTATAGAAGTTTTTCAAAATATAGGAATTAAATTAGCACAATCTTAAAATTAGCATCTATATAAACAAAGTAACTTATTATATAAAAAAGCATTGTAAATCCCTTAATTTTATGATATATATTTATAAAGATAGAGTGTATTTATACACTCTAATTATTTTATAATAACCGTAACAACAATTTTACCTGTTTAAGGGGGATTATATGGAGAAATTAATAATTAATGGTCCTACATCATTAAAAGGAGAAGTTAATATAAGTGGTGCTAAGAATTCCGCTATAGCAATACTTCCTGCTACCCTATTAATTGATGGAGTTTGTATAATAAATAATTTACCAAATATAATGGATGTTAAATTATCTTGTAAAACGTTAGAAGGTCTTGGAGCTAAAATAAAATGGCTTGATAAAAATAGTATAGAAATTGATACAAGAAATATTACAAATACTATTGCTCCTATAGATTTAACTAGAAAATTTAGAGCTTCTTATTATTTAATAGGTTCAATGCTAGGAAGGAAAAAAGAAATAGAAGTCGGACTTCCAGGAGGTTGTAATTTAGGTCCTAGGCCTATAGATCAACATATAAAAGGATTTGAAGCTTTAGGTGCTGAAGTAGAAATTACTGGCGGGAATGTTAGGGCTACTGCAAAAAAACTCGTTGGTACTAATATATATTTGGATATTGTCTCTGTTGGCGCTACTATAAATATAATGCTTGCAAGTGTTCTTGCAGAAGGCACTACAATTATAGATAATGCAGCCAAAGAACCACATATCGTTGATATTGCTAACTTTTTAAACACTATGGGAGCTGATATTCGTGGAGCCGGAACAGATATGATAAAAATAAATGGTGTTAAATCATTAAAAGGTGGACAAAGTTATAGTGTCGTTCCAGATCAAATCGAAGCTGGTACTTTTATGCTTGCAGCTGTTGCATCAAAGGGTAACTTAATAATAAAAAATTGTATTACCAAACATTTAGAATGTGTAACTGCAAAAATATTAGAAATTGGTGGGAATGTTGATATGAATGGAGATAAACTGAGAGTTTGGTGTGATAAAAGACCTTCAAAGGCAGTCATAAAAACTCTTCCATATCCCGGATTTCCTACAGATTTACAACCTCAAATGGGTGTTGTTTTATCCCTTGCATCTGGTACAAGTATAATAAATGAAAGTATATGGGAATCTAGATTTCAATATACAAATGAATTAAATAAAATGGGGGCACAAATTACAGCGCAAGGAAAATCTGCAATATTTGAAGGAATAGAAACACTTCGTGGTGCTTCTGTATATTCAACAGATTTACGTGCAGGTGCAGCTTTGATTATTGCTGGGATTGTTGCTGAAGGAACAACAGAAATATACAATTTGGAACATATAGATAGAGGTTATGAAAATATCGAAGAAAAATTTAGAAAACTTGGTGCCGATGTCCAAAGAGTAGTAGAGTAAAGGAAGTAAAAATGTTTAAATATTGTAGTTTATATAGCGGAAGCAGTGGGAATAGTTTTTTAGTAAAATCTGATAATACTAATTTACTTATTGATGCTGGTGTAACTTTAAAAAAAATAGTTACTGCTTTAGAAGAAATAAAAATTAATGTCGAAGATATTGATGCTATACTTGTTACACATGACCACATAGATCATACTAAAAGTATTGCTACTATATCTAATAAATATAATATCCCAGTATATGCAAATAAAAAGACTTGGGATGCAATTTCACAAATAGCAAGTAAAATTCCAGATTATAATAAAAAAATTTTTAATATTTCAGAAACGTTTAGCATTGGTGATATTAAAATATTACCATTTAGCACACCACATGATGCTGCAGATCCTTGTGGATTTAACTTATATAATTCAAATAAAAAAATAAGTATTGCAACAGATAT
>CANRFS010000079.1 GCA_947629965.1 uncultured Clostridia bacterium | reverse complement strand
ATAGCTTTTTCTAAAGAAGGAATTACCATTCCTAATAATTGTATAACAATTGATGCTGTAATATATGGGCTTATTGACATTGCAAATATAGAAAATCTAGAGAAAGCCCCTCCAGATATTAAGTTGATAAATCCAGATAAACTTGCAGTACCCTGAGATGTTAAATTACTTAAAGCTACTGTATCAACACCAGGTACTGATATATAACATCCAAGTCTAAATAATACTATTAATAATAATGTATATAGTATTCTTTTTCTTACATCTGGGGTTTTAAAAGCATTTTTTATAGTTTGAAACAAAGCTAAATCACCTCTGCTTTTCCACCAGCTGCTTCTATTTTTTCTTTGGCAGCTTTTGTAAATCTTGTTGCATGTACTGTCAATTTTTTATCTAAATTTCCAGTAGCTATTACAACGATACCATTATTTGCTTTGCTTATTATTCCATCTGCAATTAAACTTTCTGCTGTTACGTTTTCTGATTTACTTTTATTAAGCATTGTTAAAGTTACTTCTGTGTAATTTAAAGCATGAATATTTTTGAATCCTCTTTTTGGAAGTCTTCTATATAATGGTGTTTGACCACCTTCAAATCCACGTCTTACTCCACCGCCAGATCTTGCTTTTTGTCCTTTATGTCCTCTTCCAGATGTTTTTCCAAGTCCTGAACCGATTCCGCGTCCAACTCTTCTTCTTGTAACTTGTTTCTTACTTGCTTTTATATTTCCTAATTCCATCTATTTCCCTCCTTCAAAATTTGCAAAGAGCAAATTAAATTATTTCGCTTGTTTTCTTTCCTCTTCTTTTAGCTACTTCTTCTGCTGTAGCCATATTTTCAAGAGCATTCATTGTAGCATATCCTACGTTTCTAGGGTTATTTGTTCCTATTACTTTTGTTTTTATATCTCTATAACCTGCAAGTTCAAGAACTGGTCTTACACTACCACCTGCTATTAATCCAGAACCTTCTGCTCCTGGTTTTAATAATACACTTGCTGCTCCAAAAGTACCTACAAATTCATGTGGTATTGTTGTTCCAACAATTGGAACTTCTATTAAATTCTTTTTAGCATCTTCTATTGCTTTTTTTATTGCGTCTGGAACTTCTGCAGCTTTTCCATTTCCTATACCAACATGACCATTTTCATCTCCGACAACAACTACTGCGCTAAATCTGAAATTTCTACCACCTTTAACAACTTTTGCAACTCTGTTAATGGCTACTACTTTTTCTTTTAATTCCATTACTTCGCTATCCATATTTCCTCCTTAAAATTCTAATCCTGCTTCTCTTGCAGCTTCTGCAAGTTCTTTTATTATACCATGATAAATGTATCCGCCTCTATCATAAACAACATTTTTTATATTTTTTTCAATAGCTTTTTTTGCAATTAATGTACCAACTTCTTTTGCTGCTTCTTTATTAGATTTTTTTGTTTTAACAGCTTTATCTAAAGTTGAAGCTGAAACAAGTGTAACACCTTTTTCATCATCAATTACTTGAGCATATATATTACTGTTGCTTCTATATACGCATAATCTTGGGCACTCTGCTGTACCACTAATCTTTGTACGTACTCTTTTATGTCTTCTTTCTCTTTCTAATTTTCTATTTGTTTTAGTAATCATTTAAGAAAATCTCCTTTCTTTATTATTTGCCTGTTTTACCTACTTTACGTCTAATATGTTCATCAACATATTTAATACCTTTTCCTCTATATACTTCAGGTGGTCTTTGTTTTCTTACTTCTGCAGCCATTTGACCAACTAATTCTTTGTCTATTCCTTTTACTATTATTGAGTTTGGGTTTGGTACTTCATAAGTTATACCAGCTGGTTCTTCCATTTTTACAGGATGTGAATATCCAAGTGTTAAAACTAATGTTTTTCCTTGTTTTGCAGCCCTATATCCAACCCCATTGATTTCTAATTGCTTTGTATATTCTTGAGAAACACCTTTAATCATATTATTTATTAAGCTTCTTGTTAGACCATGAAGACTTCTATTTTCTTTTTCGTCATTTGGTCTTGAAACTTTTATAACACCATCTTCTAGCTTTACAGTTATATTGTTGTGTATTTCTTTTTCTAGTGTTCCTTTAGGTCCTTTTACAGTAATTTTTTGTCCATCTAATGTTACTTCTATGCCTTCTGGTACTGTAATTGGTTTATTTCCTATTCTTGACATTTTATATTCTCCTTTCTTCTACCAAATATATGCTAATACTTCTCCACCTACACCTGCTGTTCTTGCTTGTCTATCTGTCATAACACCTTTTGATGTTGATATTAATGCTATTCCAAGTCCATTTAATACTTTTGGAAGCTCATCCTTTGCAGCATATATTCTTAATCCTGGTTTACTTATTCTTTTTAATCCAGAAATTACTTTTTTTCCTTTTTCTGTATATTTTAAGTTAATTCTTATAATACCTTGATTATCGTTTTGAATTTCTTCATAAGCTTTTATATATCCTTCATTAAATAATATTTCTGCTATTGAT
Source organism: uncultured Clostridia bacterium (assembly GCA_947629965.1). Lineage (GTDB taxonomy): Bacteria > Bacillota > Clostridia > TANB77 > CAG-508 > CAG-452. The sequence continues at coordinate 4,019 of CANRFS010000079.1, read as the reverse complement.
TTTTTCATTTTTGAAGCAGGTATATCTACTGTTTTAAATTTAGCATTACTTGCATTTCTTATTCTTGTTAGCATATCTGCTATTGGATCAGTAGTATTCATATTAATATTTCCTCCTTTTCTTTACTTAAGTGAAGTGAGATGTGAGAAATGAGAAATGTGAAAATTCCTTTTCAAATAATTTTCATAACCATCTAACTTCATTATTATATTTTATTTAAGGTTTAATGTTAAATTTAGGTTTCTCACCTCTAACATCTCACCTCTCACCTCTATTCTACCAACTTGCTTTTTTAACACCAGGTATTTCACCTTTATGTGCTAATTCTCTAAAGCATATACGGCAAATTCCATATTTTCTGATATATCCATGTGGTCTTCCACATAATTTGCATCTATTATATTCTCTTGTTTTGTATTTTTGCTCTTTTTGTTGTTTTATAATCATTGCTTTCTTAGCCATGTATTTTTTCTCCTTTCCAAAATCTACACTTTGTTCTATACTCTAAAAGGCATACCTAGTAATGTAAGCAATTCTCTTGCCTCTTCGTCTGTTTTTGCTGTTGTTACAAATATAATATCCATACCTCTTAATTTATCGATTTTATCATACTCAATTTCTGGGAATATTAATTGTTCTTTTATTCCTAAAGAATAATTTCCCTTTCCGTCAAATGAGTTTTTTGAAAGACCTCTAAAATCTCTTACTCTAGGTAATGCAACGTTGAATAATTTATATGCAAAATCATACATTTTGTTTGATCTTAAAGTAACTTTACAACCAACATTTACACCTTCTCTTAATTTGAATGCTGCAATTGATTTTCTTGCTTTTGTTATAATTGGTTTTTGACCTGTTATTTGAGTTAAATCTGATATTGCATTGTCTAATGATTTTGGATTATCTTTTACATCTCCTAAACCAATATTTATAACTATTTTTTCTAACTTAGGAACTTGCATAACTGATTTATATTCAAATTTTTTCATCAATGCAGGTACTACTTCTTTTTCATATTGTTCTCTCAATTTTTCCATTGATAGTTTTCTCCTTCCTATTTTTTTACTTTATTTTACTTCCACATTTTTTACAAACACGGATTTTTTCTTTTCCTTCTTTTATAACACCAACTCTTGTAGCTTTATTACATTTTGGACAAACAACATTAACTTTGCTACTATGTATGCTACATTCTACAGGTATAATTCCACCCTCTTCGCCTTGTTTTTTTGGTTTTACATGTTTTTTTCTAATATTTACACCTTTAACTACAACTCTTTCTAGTTTTGGTATTACTTCAAGCACTTCTCCTGTTTTACCTTTATCATTTCCAGATAAAACTTCTACTGTATCACCTTTTTTTATCTTCATTTAGGATTTTCCTCCTTTTCTTAAATTTAATTTGTTTTATTAAAGAACTTCTGGGGCTAATGAAAGAATTTTCATATAATCCTTATCCCTTAATTCTCTAGCTATTGGCCCAAATATACGAGTACCTTTTGGGTTACCATCGTCACGGATAATAACTGCTGCATTTTCGTCAAATCTTATATAAGATCCGTCTGGTCTTCTAATTGGTTTTTTTGTTCTAACTATAACTGCTTTTACAACATCACCTTTTTTTACAACTCCATTTGGTATTGCACTTTTTACAGAAGCAATTATTATATCTCCAACTCCAGCAAATTTTCTATGTGATCCACCTAGGCATCTAATACACATTAATTCTTTTGCTCCAGTGTTATCAGCTACTTTTAACTTTGTTTGTTGTTGAATCATTTGAGTTTTCCTCCTTTAATTTGTATTTTATATTTTTGCAGAATAAATCAAAAACATTTTTTCATTTATTTTACTACTGCTTTTTCTATAACTTCAACTAATCTCCATCTTTTATCTTTAGAAAGTGGTCTTGTTTCCATTACTTTTACTTTATCTCCTACTTGGCATTGATTTTCTTCATCATGTGCTTTTAAATTATATGTTCTTTTAACAATTTTACCATATATAGGATGCTTTACGCTTGTTTCAACTGATACAACTATTGTCTTATCCATTTTGTTAGATTTAACTGTACCAATCATAACTTTACGAAGATTTCTTTCTTCCATTATTTTATTTCCTCCTTTATAATGTTCGAGGTACAAACCTCGCTCATTGGTATTCCTCATAGTTCGAGGAATGTCCCTTTATAATGTTTATTTTATGGCTTCTTCTATTTCTCTTTGTCTTAAAATTGTATTTATTCTAGCTATATCTTTCTTTACTTCTTTTATCTTCATTGGGTTATCCAATCCGTTTGTTGCTAAACTAAATCTCAATTTAAATAATTCTGATTTAAGTTCACTTAATTCCTTTTTTAAGTCTGGTGAAGACATTTCTTTTATTTTATTTATCTTCATCAAGATCACCACCTTGCTTATTTTCTCTGCTTACAAATTTTGTTTTTATAGGTAATTTGTGTGATGCAAGTCTTAAAGCTTCTCTTGCTACATCTTCTGTTACACCTGCAAGTTCAAATAATATTCTACCTGGTTTTACAACGGCTACCCAATATTCTGTGGCACCTTTACCTTTACCCATACGAGTTTCAGCTGGTTTTTTGCTTATTGGCTTGTTTGGGAATATTTTTATCCAAACTTTACCACCTCTTTTGATATAACGTGTCATAGCAATTCTGGCTGCTTCTATTTGATTTGCTGTAATTAATCCTGCATCTAATGCTTGTAATCCGTAATCACCTTCGTTTACAACATTTCCTCTTGTTGCTTTTCCTCTATTTCTACCTTTTTGCATTTTTCTATATTTTGTTCTTTTTGGCATTACTGGCATTATTCTTCCCCTCCTTTGTTATTTACTTTTTTTGTAGGAAGAACCTCTCCTTTATAAATCCAAACTTTAACACCTATTTTTCCATAGGTTGTATCTGCTTCATAGAATCCATAATCTATATCTGCTCTTAATGTTTGAAGTGGAATTGTACCTTCTTTATAAAATTCTGTTCTTGCCATATCAGCTCCACCTAATCTTCCAGATACAGCTGTTTTTATTCCTAAAGCTCCTGCTTTCATAGTTTTTTGCATACATTGTTTCATTGCTCTTCTAAAAGATATTCTTCTTTCTAGTTGATTTGCAATATTTTCTGCAACTAATTGTGCATCAATATCTACATTTTTTACTTCAACTATATTTAAATTTACTTCTTTATTTATCATTTTTACTAATTCATTTTTTAATGTTTCTGCGTAATTTCCGCCTTTTCCTATTACTAGACCTGGTTTTGCAGTATATACATTTACTTTAACGAATTTTGGTGTTCTTTCTATTTCTATTTTAGAAATTCCACTTACAAATAATTTTTTCTTAACATATTCACGGATTTTATGATCTTCTACTAAATAATCACTAAAATTCTTAGAGTCTGCATACCATTTTGAGTTCCAATCTTTGATAACGCCTACTCTTAATCCATGTGGATGCATTTTTTGTCCCATCCTAATTTTCCTCCTTTAACACGATAGTTATATGGCATGTTCTTTTTCTGATTCTTACTGCAGAACCTTTTGCTGCTGGTCTAATTCTTTTAAGTGTTGGACCTTGGTTTGCATATATTTCACTTACTATTAAATTGCCTCTATTCATACCATGGTTATTTTCAGCATTTGCTATTGCTGATTTTAATAATTTTTCTAATATTACAGAAGATGCTTTTGGCGTATATTTTACTATTGCTAAAGCTTCATCTACTTTTTTACCTCTTATCAAGTCTGCAACTATTTTAACTTTTCTACTTGAAATTCTAGCATATTTTAATACTGCTCTTGCCTCTGATGTTGCAGTTTCAACTGTTTCTTGTTCTGGCATTTTTTCTTTCCTCCTTTTCAAAAATCGTTAGATTTTTGTTATTAACTATTGATTTTGCTTATCCATTATTGTTGAACAGCAGTTTTTTTATCTCCTGAATGTCCTTTAAATGTTCTTGTTGGAGCAAATTCTCCTAATTTATGTCCAATCATTTCTTC
>CANRFS010000078.1 GCA_947629965.1 uncultured Clostridia bacterium | reverse complement strand
GTAGATGGCAAAGAAATAGGAGACGGAAATTGGTATGTACTAGGAGCAGAAGATGGAAAATTATTAATAACAACAAATACAAATCAAGAAGAAATAACATTAGAAGGAAAAGAAGGATATGCAAATGGTGTAACAATATTAAATGAAGCAGGAGCAAAATACAGTGATGAAAAGATGGCAGAAAGTGCAAGATCAATAAATGTAGAAGATATAAACAGAGTAACAGGATATAACCCGGCTTCATTTGAATATGAAGATGAATTCCTAGGAACAATTCATTATGGAGATGAGCTAGTGTTTACGTTGAAAGACGATGGGTATGTTTATGTTCGAGTTGAAGGAAGTACAAATCAAGGGATAGATCAAAAGACTAGTTCTACATCATTTGAATACTGGGATTCGGATTCGGGCGAGTGGTTACAATTAACTAAGGAGAATCCTTCTGTGTCGATTACGAACAATTCCTTCTCATACTACCCTCAAACGTTGAGTTTGGAGAAGGGCGAAGGCGAGTATGTTTATAATTTGCCGAATAGCGAGTTAGCTTACAGAATGTTGTTTGGAAATACTAAAACTTTACCGCGTAGTCTTGTGTCTTACTGGTTAGCAAACGCGGTGTTTCATGCGATTCTCATGAATAACGATGGAATCTTCGAAACTTTTTCTTTCCCTTACTTAGGGGTGGGAGATGGATGCGTTTCTGAGAATATACCTAGGATAAGTGAGGTGCCTCCGTATTCTTGGAGCTATGATCCCGTACGGGGGCTTAAGACCAGTGGCCGTTTTGAGTCCGTCTGTTTCTGTATCGAATGAAGGAACCTTGGACTTATAATTAGGTGATTGCAGGAAGCACTAGCGCGTTTTTTATATTGTTTTTATTTCTTTAGAATTAGCATGAAAGTAATTGAAGTGCAACCAAAATGTTAGACAAAAGTAGTAATATATGAACTGAAATCAAGAAAGTTTAATACTTTTTGATTAAGTTTATATTATACTACTTTTGTTTTATTAAATATTGATAACTGCTAGCGTATTTACTAGTTTATCCTAGAGTAGCAACATTTTAGAAGCAAAAAATAAGATAAGATGTGTTGACAAACATATTCAATCTGAGGTATAATTAATTGTTATTGTGAGTCGTTAAAAAATAAATTCAAACAGATAGAGGGGATTATAGAATGAACAATAAAAAAATTAGAAATGTAGCAATTATTGCCCACGTTGATCATGGAAAAACAACATTAGTAGATGCTTTATTAAAACAAAGTGGTACATTTAGGGATAATGAGCAAGTAGAAGAAAGAGTAATGGATTCAAACGATTTGGAAAAAGAAAGAGGAATTACAATTCTTGCAAAAAATACTTCTGTAATGTATGGTGATATAAAAATAAATATAGTAGATACACCTGGACATGCTGATTTTGGAGGAGAAGTAGAAAGAGTACTAAAAATGGTAGATGGAGTACTTTTATTAGTTGATGCTTTTGAAGGTGCTATGCCTCAAACAAGAGAAGTGCTTAAAAAATCACTTGCCTTAAATTTAAAACCAATAGTAGTAATAAATAAAATAGATAGACCTGGTGCAATACCATATAAAGTAGTAGACCAAGTCTTAGAACTATTTATAGAATTAGGAGCAAATGATGAACAATTAGATTTCCCTGTTGTATATGCTTCTGCAAAAGATGGAATAGCAAAACTTAGCTTAGATGAAGAAGCAAGCGATATGAAATGTATATTTGAAACAATAATTAATAATATAGAACCACCAAAATGTGACGAAGAGGGTCCTATGCAAATGCTAGTTTCAAATATAGATTATGATGATTATGTAGGAAGAATCGCAGTAGGAAGAATTGAAAGAGGAATAATTAAAGAAGGAATGCAGGTTGCAGTATGCAAAAACGATAAAGTAGAAAATGCTAAAATAATGAAAGTATACACATATAAAGGATTAAAGAAAGAAGAAGTTGAAACTGCAAAAGCAGGAGATATAGTAGAAATTTCAGGAATAACAAATATAAACATTGGAGAAACAATATGTGACGTTAATAATCCTGAAAAAATAGATTTCGTAAACATAGATGAACCAACAGTTACAATGACATTCTCAGTTAATAATGGACCTTTCGCAGGAAAAGAAGGAGAATTTATTACATCAAGACATATAAGAGATAGATTATTTAAAGAACTAGAAAGAAATGTATCTTTACGTGTAAAAGAAACAGATTCACCAGACTCTTACGAAGTAGCAGGACGTCGGAGAACTTCATTTATCAGTTCTTATTGAAACAATGAGGAGAGAAGGTTTTGAACTTTTAGTGTCTCGTCCAAAAGTTATATTTAAAGAAATAAACGGACAAAAGTGCGAACCAATTGAATTATTAGTTGTAAATGTTCCAGATGACTGCATTGGAAATGTAATAGAAAAACTAGGAAAAAGAAAAGCAGAAATGATAAATATGGAACCTGCAGAAGATGGACACACAAAAATAGAATTTAAAATACCTTCTAGAGGATTAATAGGATATAGAACAGAATTCTTAACAGATACAAAAGGTGAAGGTGTAATGAATCATGTATTCGACTCATATGAGCCATACAAGGGTGATGTAGTATCAAGAACTAGAGGAACGATTGTTGCATTTGAACAAGGAAAAGCAATAACTTATGGATTGTATAATGCACAAGATAAAGGTGATTTATTTATAGGACCAGGAACAGAAGTTTATGAAGGAATGATAGTAGGATTAAACTCAAGAGGAGAAGATTTGGCAGTAAATGTATGTAAAGAAAAACATTTAACAAATACAAGAGCATCAGGTTCTGATGACGCATTAAGGCTTGTTCCACCAATTCAAATGTCATTAGAAAAGGCAATAGAATTTATACAAGATGATGAATTAGTAGAAGTAACACCTAAAAGTATTAGATTAAGAAAGAAAATTTTAAATAATAAAGATAGAGAAAGAGCAGCAAGAAAATAAATTCCTTTGAAGTCAAATAAGTTGTGAGGTTATAATGGATATAGATATAATTAAGCATAAGGCATTAGAAGAACATATACCAATTATTATGGATGATACATTAGCAGAAATTGAAAAAATATTATTAGAGCAAAAACCAAGACAAATATTAGAAATTGGAACTGCAGTGGGATATTCTGCGATTTGTTTTTCTAAAATTTTAAAAGATGCTGTTTATATAGATACTATAGAATTAGATGAAGTAAGAGCAAATGAAGCAATTGACAATATAAAACAAATGGGACTAGAGTCAAATATAAATGTAATAATCGGAAATGCTGTAGAAATTCTTCCTGGATTAAATAAAAAATATGATATAATATTTATAGATGCAGCAAAGGGAAAATATCCAGTATTTTTAAAAGAGGCATTAAGACTTTCTAAAAAAGGCAGTATAATACTTGCAGATAATATTTTATATAAAGGTTATGTTATGAGTGATTATAATAAGCACAAACAAAGAACAGCTGTAAGAAATTTAAGGGAATATATAAAAGAAATAACAGAGAATAAAAAATTGGATACTAAAATTTTAGAAGTAGGAGATGGATTGGCTATAACTACAATAAAAAATGAGATAATCATTTAGAAAGGAAAAAATTATGAATAAACCAGAATTATTAGCACCTGCAGGTTCGTTCGAAAAAGCAAAAACGGCTTTTTTGTATGGAGCAGATGCTGTATATATGGGAACAGCAAAATTATCTTTGCGTTCTAGAGTGGATGTTGATGACGATGACCTTGCAACAACTATAAAATATGCACATTCAATTGGTAAGAAAGTTTATGCAGCATTAAATATCTATGCAAGAGATGATATGTATGACGAAATAATAAAACAAGCAAAACTTTTAAATGAATTAAAAGTAGATGGAATTATAGCGTCAGATGGTGGAGTTATAGAAGTATTAAAAGAATATGCAAAAGACGTTGATATACATATAAGTACGCAAGCAAATGTTGTGGGATATAATACATGTAAATTTTGGTATAAAAATGGAGCTAAAAGAATAATACTAGCAAGAGAACTTAATAAAGAAGAAATTAAGGCTATAATCAAAAATAAACCAAAAGATTTAGAGATAGAAATGTTTATCCATGGAGCCATATGCTATAGTTATTCTGGTAGATGTCATTTAAGCGATTTCTTAGCATCAAGATGCGGAAATTTAGGAGACTGTGCTCAAAGTTGTAGATGGGCATATAATATATATATAGAAGAAAAAAATAATCCAGGAAATTTAATGCCAGTAGAAGAAGATAAAAATGGAACATACATACTTTCTTCAAAAGATTTATGTTTAATAAAAGAATTACCAGAAATAATGGAAATGGGAATAGATAGTTTAAAAATAGAGGGAAGATTAAAAACAGAATATTATCTTGCAACAATTATTAATACTTATAGAAATGCAATTGATGATTATATAAAAAATCCAAATGAATATGATTATTCAAAATATTTAAAAGAATTAGAAAAAACAAAAACAAGAGGACTTACAACATTTTATTTTAATGATAAAAATAACAAAGATTTTCAAGAATATGAAGGAAAGCAATATAATCCAGACTATGAATTTGGTGGAAAAGTATTATTCAAATGTGATAATAAATCTATAGAAGAAAATAACTGTTATGTAATAGAAATTAGAAACAGACTTGCTTTAGAAGACACAATAGAAATAATATTACCACATAAATTAGAACCTATTTCATTTGAAATCAAAGATATGTGGGATGCGGAAAATTATGAAAAAATAGATCATGTAAATCCTGGAAAAGAAGGACAAAAAGTAATTTTAAAATTACCATTGAAAGCAGAAGAAGGCTGGATATTAAGAAGAAAAAAGTAATTTAAACAAGAGAGAGTGATTAATATAAAAAGAACAAAGTTAAAAGACAGAGAATTACCTAAATACACAAAAGGTGAAGAAATTTTTAATATGGTATCACACATAGTAGGGGCATCATTAGGTGTAATTGCTACAATACTTTGTATTGTAATTGCGGCAATACACAAAAATGGTTATGGAATTGTAAGCAGTATTATTTATGGAATTAGTGTTATAGTTTTATATACAATGTCTAGTATATATCATGGATTATCTCCAAGAATTACAGGAAAAAAAGTAATGCAAATATTAGATCATTGCACTATATTTTTATTAATAGCAGGTTCATATACTCCATTTACACTATGCACTTTTAGAGCTTATGATCCAATACTTGGTTGGATAATGTTTGCATTAATTTGGGGGGCTGCAATACTCGGAATAGTATTAAATGCAATAGATTTAAGAAAATATCGTGTATTTTCAATGATTTGTTATATAGCAATGGGATGGGCAATAATAATTAGAGTAGATTTATTACCAAAACTAATACCATTGCCAGGAATAATACTATTAGTTTCTGGAGGAATAGCATATACAATAGGAGCAATATTATATGGAGTAGGAGTAAAACATAAATACATTCATTCCATATTCCATTTATTTATTTTATTAGGAAGCATATTACAATTTTTCTGTATATTACTTTATGTTTTATAATTTACAGAGAGGGAGATTTAGCTTAAAAGCAATTTCTTCCTTTTTTTTAATGTTATAGTATTGCATAAAATTCAACTTAAATATATAATTAAACTGAAATGAGAGGTAAAAAATGGACGAAAACGAGAATTTATTAATTCCAAATCTGCAAGATGAATCAGAAGAAATTGCAGAAGTTTCTTTGCGACCAAAAACATTAGATGAATACATAGGACAAACTAAAGTTAAAGAAAATATGAAAATATATATACAAGCAGCAAAAAAAAGAAATGAGCCACTAGACCATATTTTATTATATGGACCTCCAGGGCTTGGTAAAACAACGCTAGCAAGTATTATATCTAATGAAATGAATACAAATATTAGAATAACATCTGGACCAGCAATAGAGAAGCCGGGAGATTTAGCAGCACTTTTAACAAACCTTTCACCAAATGATGTTTTATTTATAGACGAAATACACAGATTAAACAGAAGTGTTGAGGAAATTCTTTATCCTGCGTTAGAAGATTATAATTTAGATATAATAATTGGCAAAGGACCTAGTGCAAGGTCAATTAGGCTAGAACTTCCTAAATTTACTTTAATAGGTGCAACTACAAGAGCGGGTTCCCTTACAACACCTTTAAGAGATAGATTTGGAATAGTACATAGATTAGAGCTTTACAATGAAAATGAATTAAATACAATAGTAAGAAGGTCAGCAACTATTTTAGATGTTAAAATAGACGAAAAAGGATCAATGGAAATTGCAAGACGTTCTAGAGGAACACCAAGAATAGCAAATAGATTATTAAAAAGAGTAAGAGATTATGCAGCAGTACTTAGTGATGGAACAGTAGATTTAAAAGTAACCAAACACGCATTAAATGAATTAGAAATAGATGAGCTAGGACTTGATGAAATAGACAGAAAAATCTTGGACATAATGATTGTACAATATCAAGGAAGACCAGTAG
>CANRFS010000077.1 GCA_947629965.1 uncultured Clostridia bacterium | reverse complement strand
TTTTTTATAGGTTCTAATCTAGTAGCGGTATAAACTTTTTCATAAGGATTTTCAATTTCCAAAATCTTATCAGAGATGATTTTTGCAGCAACATGTGAAGTTGTCATTCCCCACTTTTTATAACCTGTTGCAACATACATATTAGGAAGAAAGTTAGAAAATTCACCTATATATGGAATTTTATCTAAAGAAACACAGTCTTCAGTCATCCATCTATATTTAATTTTTGCCTTTGGATAAATTGATTTTATATAATTTTCAAGATTTGTATAAGTATCATCAATATTTACATCAGTTGCACCTGTTTTATGCTCGCCACCACCAACAATTAATAATTTTTTCCCGTTTTCTTGAAGAGCATTTCTAAAAGAAGTAGTAGGAGTATCACAAGAAATATACATTCCGTCAAAAATATTTTCTTCTAATTCTACACCAATTGCATAAGAAGATTCTTGATACATCTTAATAAAATACATACCAGGAAAATTTTTGATAGGATAATGAGATGCCATAACCAAATATTTTGTAATTATTTTATGGTCATTCACATATACCTCATATTTATCATTTTCATGCTTTATATCTATAACCTTTGAATTTTCGAAAATATTTACACTTCTTTTTTCCAAAATTGATAATAGTGAAAGTAAATATTTTCTAGGATGAAATTGTGCTTGATTCGGAAATTTTATTGCACATTGTATTGGAAAAGGAAGTGGACACTCTGTAACATATTCTGCTTTTAATCCAAGAGAAGTAACTGCTGATACTTCATCCACAATTCGCTGTTTGCTTGATTGATCACATGTATATACATAAGCATCTTCACTTGTAAAATCACAATTAATATTTTCAGTTTTTACTATATTTTCAATAGTTCTAATTGCTTCTTCATTTGAATCAAGATATCCTTTAGCTACATCAAATCCAAAAGAATTTAATAAATAATCATACAAAAGACCATGTTGGCTAGTTATCTTTGCAGTAGTATTCGCAGTTACTCCCATTGCCATTCTATCAGCCTCAACAACAGTAATATTTAAAGGAGATTTAGAAAGCATGTATGCAGTAGCAATTCCAGTGATTCCACCACCAATAATTAAAACATCTGTATCAATGTCATCAGATAAACTAGGATAATTTGTTTTAGGTGTACTATCAACCCAATAAGAATAATTCATATAACCTCCGTTCTAACAATAAAAAATTTCAAATTAATTATTTAAGTTAGTATTTACCAAAAGCAAAAAAATATGTAAATAAACAATAGTAAAAGCAATAAAAAATAAACAATAGAAATATTACGAATATATAACAAAGAGGCAAAAAATATTGACAGCAAGAAAAAGTTGATATATGATAAAAATGAAAATTAAAATAGACATAAAAACGATAAAATTTGGAAAAATAAAAAAAGACTAAAATTAGTCCGTCCAAAAAAGGAAAAAACAAAGGAAGGAGAGAAAAACACATATGAAAGAAGAAAGAGAAATGCGCAAAAAAATAGATGCCAAAGGTATCACCTTAATAGCCCTAATAATCACAATAATAGTGATGCTGATACTAATATCAATAACAGTAAGAATAACATTAAATGGTGGAATAATATCAAAAACAAAAATAGCATCATCAGAAACGCAAAAGACAATAGATAGAGATGAACTACAAGAAAAGGCAATAATAGAAGTAAATAGAGGAGACGGAGAAGTAGATTTAGGAAGACTAGAAAAAGAGTTATCAGAAGGATGGAAAGTAAACAAAGAAAGTGGAGAATGTGTAAGTCCACATGGTAATACATTTTTAGTAGAAAATGATGGAACAGTAGAAGATGTAAAATGGGGAATAGGAGACAATGGAGAAATAACATACGAAGGAAAAGACACAGGAATAAAGGTAGGAGACTATGTAGATTATGAAAAATATGTAGCAGCAAGCAGTGTAGGAGATACTGAAATAAGCAAGTTATATGAAGACTTAGAACAATATTCAGGATATGGAAAAAGCACATATGAAACAGAATATCCAATAGAAAAAGAAAAAACATTAAAATGGAGAGTATTAGACGTAAAAGATGGACAAATAAGATTAATAAGTGATGGACCAACAACAGCAAAGGTATATTTAACTGGATACAATGGCTATAATAATGCAGTATATTTAATAGATGAAGTATGTAGCACATTATATACAACAGAAAAAGGAACAGCAAAAAATTTAAAAATAGAAGATATACAAGAGAAAATGAATTTGAAAGTATGGGATTACCATGATGATGAGAACTCAGTGGTAGATCCACCAAAATATGGAGGAACAAAAGAATATACAGGAACAGTGAGCTATTACCCAGCAATATTTGCAAAAGAGAAAAAACAATATATATGGAATCAGGAAAAAGAAGCCTATGAAGAGGGAAAAGAATTAGATGTAAGTGAACAAACAGAACTAATAAAACAAGATGAAAAAATACCAGCTGACCCAACTGAAGAAGATAAAATAAAAATAACGCAAACATGTTGGTCAAAAAATATGACAGCGGAGAATTGGACAAAAGAGATATATCAAAATATATTTTTAGGGGGTGAAGATGGTGTAAATTACGACTGCTATTGGCTTTCTTCTCGATGCGTATATGCAGACTCATTTGACGCGTTTTTCTATGTACGCTATATATGGAAAGGACAGGTGAGCTTTATGGAATTGTATGAGTCGCGCAACTCCGGTTGGTTCCCTTCGTTTTGGCTCCGCCCCGTGGTTTCTCTAAACCGTGGTGTTCAAATTACTGAAAATGAAGGAACACTCGAGTCACCACATAACTTGATATAGAAGCTAGCAACATTTTTATGTTAACAATTAAGAGAAAGATTGTATAATTACAAAAAACTTTTTAAACAGTAAAAATATGTAGGAAAGTAGCAAATAAAAATGTTATTTTTCCTACATATTTTTTGTTATCTAAAAGGGTAAATTTATTTGTATTTTTATATATTCTTGCTTTTTTATATAATATAAAATTGTCATTTTATAAAAATTTTTCAAATTCATTTCCATATATAATACATAATTATATTATAAAAAGAAGAATGAAAAATGTCGAATATTGGCAAAAAACATATAAAAATTAAACATAAAAAAGCTAATTAATAAAGGACAAATTTATTGAAAATATTTAGTATTAATGATATACTATGTACGCAATAAATATGTAAAGGAAGAAGCTAATGGAAGATAATAATAAAGTAAATAAATTTTTAGAAACAAATAAAAAGTCTCATTTTTTGCAATCACCAGAATGGGCAAAAGTAAAAACTGATTGGAAACATGAAATGCTTGTTGTAGAAGAAGATGGAAATATAAAAGGAACAATGAGTATACTTTTAAGAAAAGTACCTATTTTTAATAGATATATAATGTATGCACCAAGAGGATTTGTGTGTGATGAACACGATAAAGAAACCCTTGCAAAATTAACTGAAAAAGCAAAAGAAGTTGCAAAAAAATACAAAGCATTTATATTTAGACTTGATCCAGATATTTCAAACGACGATGAAGAATTTAAGAAAATAGCTAAGGAAATAGGATATAAGCAGAAAAAAAACATAAAAAACATAGACCAAGTTATACAACCTAAATATGTATTTAGATTAAAATTAACTGGTAAAACAGAGGATGAATTACTTGCTTCTTTTAACCAAAAAACAAGATATAATATAAGACTTGCAATAAAAAAAGGAGTAACAATAAGAGAAGGAAGCAAAGAAGATTTAAAAATTTTCTATGATATAATGAAAGAAACCGGATCAAGAGATAATTTCTTTATAAGACCAATATCATATTTTGAGCATCTTTATGACTGTATGAGTCCAAATCATGTGAAATTAATAATAGCAGAACATGAGGGTAATCCAATTGCAGCAGTTATGCCAATAATGTATGGAAATAAAGTATGGTATTTATATGGTGGAAGTTCAAATAAATATAGAAATCTAATGCCAAATTATTTATTACAATTTGAAATGATGAAATGGGGACTTAAGAACAATTGTGATATTTACGATTTTAGAGGAGTATCAGGATTTAAAAATGAAAATGATCCACAATATGGAGTTTATAGATTCAAAAAAGGATTCAATGGAGATTTTGTAGAATTTGTTGATGAATTATATATAGTATTTAATCCTGTAATGAATTTTATATTTAATTTTAGTGAAAAAAGTTATAAATTTTTAAGTAATATAAAGAATAAAATAAAGGGGTAGAAAATATGAGAAAAATGTCAGAAATAGCTTCAGAAATATCTAAAATATCAGGAGATACAAAAAAGGCATCAAAAGAGTTTTTGAGTGCATTTACAGAAACAATAATAAGTGGATTAATAAATGATGGCGAAGTTGAAGTAAAAGGACTTGGACGTTTTGGTATAAGAACAAGAAAACCTGTTTTAGGAAGAAACCCAAAAACAGGAGAAAAAATACAAGTGCCCGAAATAAAATCTATATACTTTAAACCTTGTAAAGAGTTTAGACAGAATGTTAAGAAATAATATAATATTCCATATCATCTAATGAACACAATTTAATATTTTGTTAGAGAAATTTTAAATAAAAAAAGAAAAAGTCTGCTTTTGCAGACTTTTTTGGTGATCCAGAGACGACTCGAACGTCCGACCCACGGCTTAGAAGGCCGTTGCTCTATCCAGCTGAGCTACTGGACCATGTTTTTTAGAACGAACATTATAATAACATATTTTTTTTAAATAGTCAAGAAAATAATTATAAAATCTAAAAATGATATTGAATATTGGTAAATTTAAAATAAAATATAAATATGGTTAATAATTTGCAAAAATTAGTACAGATAGTTAGAAAAAAGTATTGACCAAAATCCATAAAATGGTATATAATAATATATAAGTAGAGGTATAAATAAAGGGGTGGTTTTATGCTTAGTAATATAATAAATATAAACAAAAAATCATTTTTAGCACTAACGATTGTTTCAATATTACTTTTTTCTGTAATGTCACCAGTAGTTTTTGCAGTCAATAATGAGCATATGTATACAGAAGCAGAACAAAAGTATGAAGATCAAAACAAAATAGTAGGAGACGTAATAGATTTTTCAGATGGTGAAAACATATCTGCATCAACATTCGATACAGAAACAAAAATTACAGGAAGATATTCTTTAACGAAAGATGGAGATAACTATACAATTACATTAGAAAATGTAACTGCTAAGAAAATTATTCTTCCACCAGATGTTGCCGATGGTAAAAATACTTCACTAAGAGATGATGATGGAAATATCAAGCCACGTCAAACACATATCACCATTATACTTCATGGAACAAATGATATTACAGGATATGGTTTAACTGGATACTATGTAAAAGGTGTTACTATAAAAGGTGGCGGTTCTTTAAATATTAAAACACATTTAGAAAAGAAAACGGAAAGCGGAGAGGAAGTTTATTATGTAGTTCCAGGTATTTTTGTTGAAACAGATGAAATAGATGACAAAGAAGAAACTAAAAACACAGGACTTGTTCTTGATGGTGTAAGAGTTAATGTTACAAATCCTTATTATTGGGGAGTTATTTGTAATGGTGATATTGAATTAAAAAACGGAGCTAAGTTAAATGTAGATTCTTATAATGGAATTAAAAAGAGAGCAGAAGCTGGAGACATTAGTACTGATAAATTATTTGTAGGAGAAAATTGTAATGTAACAGCTCTTGGTGAAGTTTTAATTTTCAAGAAAGCACAACAAGTAGAACAAGAAAAAGCAAGAGAAAAAGCAAAATACGAAGATGACAATAACGCTCCAACAATATCAGGAGAATTATCTGATAAAACAAAAGTAGAAGGAATAGAAAATTATAATAAATCTGAAGATAATGGAAGAACATATTGTGAACAACCAACAATAACAGTAACAGACGATCGAAAAATAGCAAAAATAAAAGTAAATGGAGAGACTATAACTAAATTTATAGATAATACAGACCAAAAAAAATCATTTGTTGTTCCTGGATATTTAGACCGTGTAAAAACTGTTGAAGCAACAGATATGAATGATAATAAGACAACATTTACATTTAAATCAAATAGTGGACACATTACTTTAGGAGGAGAAGAAATTGAAAGAGTTTATGCTACTTGCACAACTGAGGGATCTCATAAAATTCAATATAAATGTAGAGTATGTGGTAAAGTAGTAAGAACTGAAACAGTATCAGACAAAGCATTGGGACATAATTTTGGAAGTTGGACTGCTACAGGTGTAGCAAATAAAGAAGAACGTAAATGTACGAGATGTGAATATACTGAAACAAGAGATGCAACAGTAAAAATGACAGATACAAAAGTTTATTTATCTTCAACAAACTATGTTTACGATGGTAATCGAAAAGAACCAACTGTTACAGTAAAAGCTGGAAATAAAACTTTAGTTAATGGAAAAGATTATACTGTAAATTATGATAATAATGTTAAAGCTGGTACAGCAACAGTTACAGTTACAGGAAAAAATGTTTATAAAGGAACAACAACAGCAAACTTTAAAATTGAAAAGAAAAATAATACAATAACAGCA
>CANRFS010000076.1 GCA_947629965.1 uncultured Clostridia bacterium | reverse complement strand
GGAAAGTATTCTAAAAGTACAAATGAAAATATAATAAAATTTAGAGATTACTTAAACGAAAAAGGAATAGTTGCTACAATTAGAAGAGAATTAGGATCAGATATAGATGCTGCATGTGGGCAACTAAGAAAAAAAGAGGTGGAAAAATGCGAGCCTACGCAAGAACAGATATAGGAAAAGCCAGAGAAATGAATCAAGACTGCTATTATGTCTCTAAAGAAATAAACAACATGAGACTCTGTATTTTAGCAGATGGCATGGGTGGATATAATGGCGGAGAAATAGCTAGTAGATTAGCTACTGCTTCTGCGAGACAATATATTGAAGAAAGATTCGAAAAAATCGAACCTACAACTGAAAATATACAAAATCTCATAAGAGAAGCAATGAACTATGCAAATAAAGTTGTATATGAAAAATCTAGAGAAAACGAAGAATTAGACCAAATGGGGACAACACTTGAGATTTGTATAATGTATGGACACAAGGTTTTCATTGGACACATAGGAGATAGTAGAATATATAGAATAAGAAGGAATATAATTAGAAGAATAACAACAGATCATAGTTATGTAGAAGAACTAGTAAAAGATGGAACAATAACTAGGGAAGAAGCATTTTATCATCCAAAGAAGAATATGCTTATGAAGGCGCTTCGGGTGCACAGAAAATATAGAGCCAGATATAACTGCAAAAGGTTTTGTTGAAGGTGATATAATTTTAATGTGCTCAGATGGACTTACAAACATGCTAAAAGAAGAGGAAATATATAATATTATTAATAAAAATATAGAAGAAGCATGTAGCAATTTAATAGAAAGAGCAAATGAACTGGGTGGATATGACAATATTAGTGTAATAGTAGTTAAAAAAGATGAAGAATAAAATAAACTTAAAATAATAATATGATAGGAGAGGTCTATATATGAATATAGAGGGTAAAATAATTGCAAATAGGTATCAAATAATGGAAAAGATAGGTAATCGGTGGTATGGCCACAGTTTACAAAGCAAAGGATTTAGTGTTAAACAGATTTGTTGCTGTAAAATTTTTAAGGGATGAATTTACAACTGATGAAGAATTCGTAAAAAGATTTAATATAGAGGCACAAGCTGCTGCAAGTATTACTCATCCTAATATAGTTTCAGTATATGATGTAGGAAAAGAAGATAATTTGTATTACATTGTAATGGAGCTTGTAAAAGGAAAAACATTAAAAGAAATAATTGTAGAAGATGGAGTCTTAGGTTGGAAATGGTCAGTAAAAGTAGCCATGCAAATAGCTGCTGCCTTAGAAACAGCACACAAAAATAATATAATCCATAGAGATATAAAGCCACATAATATAATAATAACAGAAGAAGGCGTTGCAAAAGTAACAGATTTTGGAATAGCAAAAGCAGTTTCAAATTCTACAATAACAGCATTTGGAACAACAATAGGTTCTGTTCATTATTTTTCACCTGAACATGCAAGAGGCGGTTATACAGATGCTAAATCTGACCTATACTCTTTAGGTGTTGTATTATATGAAATGGTAACGGGAAGAGTACCTTTTGATAGTGATACCCCAGTTTCAGTAGCTTTAAAACACATGCAAGAAAATCCAATAGCGCCAATAATGCTTAAACCAGATATTCCAAAAAGTGTTAATGATATAATAATGAAGGCTATGCAAAAAGATCCAGAGATGAGATATAGTAATGCAACAGAGATGCTTAGAGATTTAGAAATGTCTTTAAAAAATCCTAATGGAGAATTTGTTTTTAACGAAGAAGATAATAATTTTAGAACACAAAGAGTATCTTTAAATTATGATACAAATAAAGAAGCAAATACAAGCACCAATAAAAAAGGAAAATTTGCAAAAATTCAGAAATTTTTTGAAAAGCACCCAGTATTAAAAGTATTTTCAATAATTTTAGTGTGCATATTAGTATTTTCAATTGCTATGGGAGGAACATATTTAGCATTAACTTTAGGGAGAGCAAAAGATGTTCAAATACCAGATTTAACAAAAATGACTTTTGAAGAGGCACAAGAAAAAGCAAAAGAATCAAATCTAAAAGTAGAAATTCAAGAAGAAAAATATCATTTAGAAATACCAGAGGGACAAATAATAGATCAAGATCCTAAATATCAAGCAAACTTTAAAATAAAAGAAGGAACTACAATAAAAGTAATAATAAGCAAAGGACAAGAAATCGTAAAAATGCCTAAAGCAGTAGGACTAACACGAGATGAAGCTATGAAACTTTTAAAAGATACAGGATTAGATGTAGAAATTAAAGAAGAATATAGTGACACTGTAGAAAAAAATATTATTATAAAACAAGAAACAGAGGATGGAAAAGAAGTAAGCCAAGATGAAGAAATACCAGCAGGAAGCAAAGTAGTAATTTATGTAAGTATGGGAATTGAACAAGTTGAAGTTCCAGATTTATCAGGAAAAACTGAAAGCGAAGCAAAATCAGCAATTACGAGCGCTAAATTAAAATGGAAAAGCACAGAAAAAACATCAGATTCAAGTAAACCAAATGGTGTAGTAGTAAATCAGTCAATATCATCAGGAAGCATGGTAGACAAAAACACAGAAATAACAATAACAGTAAATGAATTTGATGAAATAAAAAAAGGTACTATAAACGTTAATGTTAAGTCAATAGGTGGATATACGAAACAAATTGACGAAGAAACAGGTGAAGAAAAAACAGTATATGTTCCATTAAGAGTAACAGTTGATGGAGAACAAGTTATAAATGAGCAAGTAGTTACAACAGTTACAAATAAGTCTATATCAATACAAGGTTCTGGAACTGTAACAATTAAAGTATACTTAGATGACAATTTAAAAAGAACAGAAACTCTTAACTTTAATAATCAAACATCAATAACAATAGAATAGGAGAAATAAAATGGTAGAAATTTCAACGTCAATACTAACAGTAGAAAGAGAGAATGCAAGCAAAACATTTTATGATTTAGAAGTAGCAGGAACAGATTATTTTCATATAGATGTAATGGACGGAAAATTTGTAGAAAAAAATACAGAAGAAATGATGTATGAGTATGCAAATACAATAAAGCAAATATCTAATATACCAATAGATGTGCATTTAATGGTAGAAGATATAATGGGAAATATAAATAGATATATACCATTAGAACCTGCTATAATTACATTTCACTATGAAGCATGCAAAAGCGATGAGGAAGTAATAAACTATATAAAATATTTAAAATTAAATAATATAAAAGCGGCAATATCTATAAAACCAAATACTAGTGTAGAAACAATTAAAAAATTTTTACCAATAATACATATGGCACTTATAATGACAGTAGAGCCAGGAAAGGGCGGACAAAAGCTAATTCCAGAGACTCTTAAAAAAGTAAAAGAATTAAAAGAATATGTAGAAAAAAATAATTTAGACACATACATAGAAGTAGATGGTGGAGTAAATAAAGATACAATTAATATGGCAAAAGAAGCGGGGGCAGATATAGCAGTTGTAGGAAGCGCAATAATATCCGCAGATGATTTTAAACAGGCAATAAAAGAACTTAGATAAATAAAAAATTGGTAACTAAAGGTTACCAATTTTTTTATTTGTTGTTTATTCTTTGCTTGGTATTAAATGTCTTGTTACAATACCAAATCCAATAGTATTAATAATTAAAGTTATTAGTAATCCTACATAAGGAATTAATTCTATTATTGATAATACTATTGTTACAGCTAAAATGTATAAGTAAATACTTAATTTATTTTGCAGTTTATTTTTTATACAAGCAGAAATTGAAATAATAAATATTGGTTTTGCTATTATTATAAATATAATATATATAAATAATAGTAATAATCCTAAAATAGTTCCAATTCTTGATATTAGTAAAAGAACTGTAACAATTGGAATTAGAATTATAAAGGCAAGACCAATTCCAAAATATTTTAACAAAGCTAAAGCTGAAATATCAGCAATTTTATTTAAATATTTTGGTGCTAACTTAGAAATTAATAAATATAAACAGTATACTACTAAAAG
The DNA here is from genome assembly GCA_947629965.1 of uncultured Clostridia bacterium. GTDB lineage: Bacteria > Bacillota > Clostridia > TANB77 > CAG-508 > CAG-452. Next base: position 2,629 of record CANRFS010000076.1, on the reverse strand, counting down.
TACTGTAATTAAACTTATTACGAAATTAACTATATTTTTAAATATGCTGTTAGTTGAATTATTAATGTACTTACTGTAAGTAGTCTGTCCTAATACAATTTCATCAGGAATTTCTATTTCTTGCTTAGATGAATAAGATAAATTTCCAGCAATTACACATGTTAAATCTGTATCATCATCGTTTGATTTAAAATATATAGTTTTAGCATTTATTGTTGCATTTCCCTTAACTTCTCCAGAAAATGTTAAATTATTTGCTTGAGAAACATTAAAATCATTTTGATTTATAAAGTTATTATTTAATGTGATATTATTTGCTTCTATAAATGAATCTCTATAAATATAACCATCAAGAGTTGCATTTTTTGCACTTAAATGTAAATCCCTAGAAATAAATCCGAAATATTGCATATCAAATGTATTTGCAGAAGCGTATAAGCTTCCACCAATTTCAGAATTTAATGTAAGGTTATTTGCAACAAGGAATACATTACCATAAATTATTGAACCTTGTAATAGTTCAACATCATTTGCACATACAAATAAATCTCCATATATTTTAGAACCAGATTCTAAAACAAACTTATCAGCAACTATAAAAGCGTTTCCAGATATTGTGCAATACTTATCTATAGATATTGCTGGATTACCAATATCATCTTTTTCAGTCTCAGAATAAGTAACCTCTGATTTAATATTCACAGTATTTGCAGATGCAAATAAATTCCCTTCAATTATTCCTCCATTATCACTTGGATCAATATCAAGCTCTTCTGCAGAAGTAAATACATTACCATTAATAGTATTGTTAATTTTGTAATAACTATCATTAATGTACGAATCTGCATTTCTAATATCAGTTTTTTGAACTTGCTCTTCATCATTAGCTATTGGCATAATATCATCATCTAAGTTATTATCTGTTGCAAAACAAAAAGAAGTTAAAAGTAAAATAGTTAAAACAAAAGTAAATATAAAAAATTTAAAATTTGATTTCATTAAAATACCTCCTTTTTTATTAATATATAATTTGAATCTATGTTTGTCAATTGGAAATAGTAATTTTTCTAATTATTCGAATAATAATTACAATACATAGAAACAGGACATTTATCACATTTTGGGTTTCGTGCATTGCAAGTATTTCTTCCATGCCATACTAGCAGATGATTAACATCTTTATAATATTCATTAGGAATAATTTTTAATAAATCCTGTTCAATTTTAGAAGGATCAGAATTATTAGAAAGACCTAATCTATTACATATTCTTTTTGCGTGAGTATCGATTGCAATTCCTACTGGGCTATTAAAAGCTTCTAACATTATAACATTAGCACTTTTTCTACCTATACCAGGAAGTTTAATTAATTCTTCCATTTCTTTTGGCAAATTTCCATTATATTCTTCCATGATTTTTTTAGAATATGCCTTAATATTTTTAGCCTTTGTTTTATAAAAACCACATGGATGTATTAAAGATTCTAGAAGCTTAATATCCATATCAATAAAATCCTGAGGTTTATTATAATTCTCAAAAATAGAAGGAGTTGTTTTATTAACTCTTTCATCAGTACATTGAGCTGATAACATAACGGCGATACCAAGTTCAAAAGGAGAATTAAAATCTAAACTACATGTTGCATCTGGATATGTATTTTTTAATAATTCGATTATTTTTACAATATTTGCTTTAGAAGAATTATGATTAGTTTTTTTATGTTTCTTGTTCAAAACTATCACCCTTTTACATAAAAAATAATATATTATATTAAATAAAAATGAAAGCAAATGCAGGAGGAAGTATATGTTAAATTTATTTAGAAAAACATTAGCAGTATGCTTAATTGGATTTGGACTTCGGTGTATTACTTGTAATATTACTTCCATTTTCAGGCTGGTTATTTATAATAGGAGTAACCATAGTGGTAGTAGGAATAACCTGGCTTTCTTGTTAATAAAAATAAAGGAGAGTGCTGCAAATGACCATAGTAGTAAAAAAAGTTCCTAAATTTTTAAGAGGAATTGTAAAATTGATATTTGGAGTAAAATAAAATATATACTACATAAGATAATTATAAACTTAAGTATTTTACAATGTCCTAACATCAATTATATTACAAAAACAACAAAAAAAATAGGTTTAACACCTATTTTTTTATATATTACTAATAATTATGCCTTTGTTACTTTACCAGAACGTAAGCATTTAGCACAAACCTTGATTTTTTTAGGTTCTCCATTAATTATTGTTTTTACTGTTCTTAAATTTGGTTTCCAAGTTCTTGAAGTTCTTTTACTAATATGTGAACGAGTAACGCTAAGTTTATTTCCATAATTTAATGATTTATTACAAATTTCGCATTTTGCCATAATGTACGCACCTCCTATATTCTTGAATAAACTGACTAAACACTAGTTTAGCATAAATTCAAAAAAAAAACAAGAGTTTTCACAAAAATAATTGACACAGCCAATTAATGTGATAAAATAAATTAAATTTAAATTCTATATATTTTAAAATCTAATCAATTAAATCTTAAATTTTTCAAATTATAAATTGGTATTTGTGTAATTGTTTTTAAATTAATTTGATTAGTAAAATAGTTTAAATATAATTTTTGAGATAG
>CANRFS010000075.1 GCA_947629965.1 uncultured Clostridia bacterium | reverse complement strand
TCCTTATTTTATAAGGGTTTGCGAGATTATTTACCACAACAGTTTTTGTATTTCTTCCCACTTCCACAAGGACATGGGTCATTTCTTCCAACTTTTGGTCCATTGTTTACAACAGGTGTATGTGTAACTTCCTTGCTTTCTTTTGGCATATCTCCTCTCAAATTCTCTACTGCTTCTTGAAGTCCTTGCTTTGTTATTTTTACAGTTTGTTTTCTTTCTAATTTTTGAACTCTATTTATGTTCATTAATATTTTTACAACATCTATTCTAATGTCATTAACCATTTGGTCGAACATATCAAATCCTTCGATTCTATATTGAACAACTGGGTCTTTTTGTCCATAAGCTCTAAGTCCTATTCCATCTTTTAATTCATCCATTGCGTCAATATGATCCATCCATTTTTGGTCAACTACTTTTAGCATAACAACTCTTTCAACTTCTGACAATTGTTCTTCGCCTATTTCTTGTGCTTTTTTTGCATAATTATCAAGTGCCTTTTGCTTTAATTCTTCGATTACTTTTTTCTCATCTATATTTTTGTCATCTAAACTCTCGAGAGAAGATACACCAAATATAGTTTTAGTATCTTGAAGTAATCCTTCTTTATTAAATTCAGAATCTGAAATATGAGTCGAAACTGTTTCTTCCGCCACACTATTTATCATATTAAGTATGTTGTCATGTATATTTTCACCATCTAGGACTTGTCTTCTTTGTTTGTATATTATTTCTCTTTGTGTATTCATAACATCATCATATTGAAGAACATGCTTACGAATGCTAAAATGTTTTCCTTCTACTTTTCTTTGTGCGCTTTCAACAGCTTTTGATAATATTCCCATTTGAAGAGGCATATCTTCATCTGCACCAAGTGTGTTGTAAACAGATGTAACCATATCTCCACCAAATATTTTCATTAAATCATCATCAAGTGCAATATAAAATCTAGTTTCACCTATATCACCTTGACGACCACTACGTCCACGAAGCTGATTATCAATTCTTCTTGATTCATGACGTTCTGTACCAATTATTTTAAGTCCCCCTGCATCTATTACCTTTCGCTTTTCCTCTTCAATTTCTTTTTCAAATTTTTCTTCATATTCTGCAAAGGTTTTTCTAGCATTTAATATTTCTTCATTATCTGTTTCATTATGAGCTGTTGCTTCTTCTATTAATTCATCACTAAATCCATGCTTTTTCATTTCTTGTTTTGCTAAAAACTCACTATTTCCACCAAGCATAATATCAGTACCACGTCCAGCCATGTTTGTAGCTATTGTAACTGCTCCATATTTACCTGCTTGAGCTATAATTTGAGCTTCTTTTTCATGATATTTTGCATTTAATACTTCATGTTTTATTCCTTCTCTTTTTAAAATACTGCTTAATTTTTCAGATTTCTCAATAGAAACTGTACCAACAAGGACTGGTTGGCCTTTTTTATAGCTTTCTTTTATATCTTCCACAACTGCTCTAAATTTAGCATTTTCATTTTTATATATAATATCATTGTTATCAATTCTTATCATAGGTTTGTTTGTAGGAATTGAAATTACGTCTAAATTATATATCTCTCTAAACTCATTTTCCTCTGTCATAGCTGTACCTGTCATACCTGCAAGTTTATCATACATTCTAAAATAGTTTTGGAATGTTATTGTAGCAAGTGTTTTTGATTCATTTGCTATTTTTACATTTTCTTTTGCTTCTATTGCTTGATGTAAGCCATTGCTGTATCTTCTTCCATACATAATTCTTCCGGTAAATTCATCAACAATTAAAACTTCTCCATCTTTTACTATGTAATCAATATCTCTTTTCATTACTCCATGTGCATGAAGTGCTTGATTTATGTGATGAACAATATCTGAATTGTCTATATCATTTAAGTTTTCTAATTTAAAGAATTCTTCTGCCTTTTTTATTCCTTTTTGTGTAAGTGATGCAGATTTTGCTTTTAAATCTACTATATAATCATATTTTTCGTTATCTTCTGCTTGATCAAAATCTTTTACATCTTCTTCAACTAAAACTTTTGGTTTTAGTCTTTTTACAAAGTCGTTTGCTTGTTTATATAATACAGAAGATTCTTCTGCAGTACCTGATATAATTAAAGGTGTACGAGCTTCATCTATTAAAATACTATCTATCTCGTCAACTATTGCATAATTTAAAGGTCTTTGAACCATTTGGTTTTTATATGTAACCATATTATCTCTTAGATAATCAAAACCATATTCATTGTTAGTACCATAAGTAACATCACAATTATATGCTTCTTGTTTTTTATTATTATCCATTCCAGCAATTACAAGTCCTACTGTAAGTCCTAAAAACTTATATATTTTCCCCATCCATTCACTATCTCTTTTTGCTAAATAATCGTTTACTGTTACAACGTGAACGCCTTTTCCAGATAGTGCATTTAAATATACAGGAAGTGTTGCAACTAAAGTTTTTCCTTCACCTGTTTTCATTTCAGCTATTCTTCCTTGATGAAGTATAATTCCACCTATTAATTGCACATCAAAATGTCTCATTCCAAGAACTCTTTTTGATGCTTCACGAACTACTGCAAAGCTTTCTGGAAGTATATCATCTAATGTTTCTCCTTTTGATAATCTATTCTTAAATTCTACTGTTTTATTTTTTAACTCTTCATCAGAAAGTTTTGAAATACTTTCTTCTAAACTATTTATTTTTTCAACTATTGGCATTACTCTTTTTACTTCTTTTTCGCTGTATGAACCAAAAATTTTGTTTAAGAATCCCATTAATAACCCCTCGCATTTCTAATTTATAAATCTCTAACATCTAATTAATATATCATGAACTAGCATATATTGCAAGAATTTAACATACAATTTAAAAGAAATTATAGATATTTAATTTATATGAAAGGATGATTATATGTTTGTATACAATGTTAAATTTAATGGGAAAAGATTAGTCAAATTTTTATTTGTACTTGTGGCCATAGCTATAACTTTATATTTTGCTATATCTGCATATAAAATATATAATAATAGTTTTAAAGTAAAAGACGAAATAAATGAGGATAAAACAATGTATTTAACAGCCGAAAATTATACAAATATTTTAAAAGCTGTTCATGATGATGTAGATAGTTATACAGGTAAAAAAATTTGCTTTACAGGATATGTTTATAGACTACTCGATTTTAAAGACACCGAATTTGTTCTTGCAAGAGATATGATAATATCATCTGATATGCAAACATTAATAGTTGGTTTTTTATGCGACTGTAAAAATGCAAAGGATTTTCCTAATGAGTCTTGGGTAGAAATAACAGGAGAAATTACTAAAGGTTCATACCATGGAAATATGCCTATTATACAAATAAAAGAAATCAAGCAAATTGAAAAACCAAAAGATGATATATATGTATATCCACCAGATGATACATATATTCCAACTTCTGCAATATTTTAAAAGACCTTCAACAAAAAAGTTGAAGGCTTTTTTAATTATTTTCTATCTAACAATGTTTTTACAATTCCATTATCAATCATCGTTTCAAATATATTTTGAAGTATTATTAAAACAATTGGTCCTATAAATAAACCTAAAACACCACTTAACTTAAAGCCTGTATACATTGCAATAAGTGTAAATATTGGGTGAGTGCCTATATGTCCACTTACTATTCTTGGTTCTAAAAATTGGCGAACAACCATTATTATTGCAAGTAGAACAAATAGACATACCGCAAGCTTTATATCTCCATTAACTGCTGAAATTATTGCCCATGGTACTATTACAGTTCCAGATCCAAGTATTGGCAAAGCATCAACAAAGCCAATTCCAAGTGCTACTAAAAGTGGATAACCAACATTTAATCCCATCCATTTGAAAATATATAAAGCAACTAGAACTTCTATAAATGATATTAAAATTAAAGTTGCTTCAGCTTTTAGATATCCGCCCTAATGTTGAGACTAGTTTTTTAAAATGAATACCAAATTTTTTTACCCAAATTCTTGGAAAATGATGTTCTAATTGGTCTAATATATATAATCTATCTGCACATATAAAATATGTTGAAAGTATTGTAATTGCAATATATATCCCTATAATGGGCAAAGACGTAATTCCTTGCAGAATTGAAGTTAATAATTTACTTATCCATTGACTTATAAAATCTAAAAAATTATTTGCCGATGATTGTATAATCGTTATAACTTGACTAGGAATCTCTATTTTTTTAAAATCAATAGCATTTATATATTTTTGTACTTGATTATATATTTTTTCTATATAAATATTCAAACTTTGTAATAAATTAGAGGCTTCTGTAACTAAACTTATTACTCCAAAAGCTATAAGCGTTATTAATATTGTAAATATACAAACCATAACTATAATTGCACTTGCTTTTCTTGTAAGTTTTGTTTTTCTATTTATCAATTTTATAAGCGGTTCGATTAATAATGATATTATAAATCCAATTAAAAATGGTACATAAAACAAGGCTAATTTAAAGGCTAAAAATATGGCAATTAAAGTAATTATCAATATCAAAATTTTTTTGAAAACCTTTGTAAAGTATCCCATATCAATTACCAAAACTATATCACCTCAATTTTAACTTAGCTTGTACTATAATTATATGTTAATGCAGTCTAAATATGCGATTTATTCTGCATTTTTTGAATTATTATTGCATTTGCATATTCCTTCTACTGTATCAGAAACTTCTTTAGACGTTACATTTTCGTTATTTGCTAAATCTCCTACTGTAATTATACCTACCAATAAATCATTTTCTACTACTGGTACTCTTCTTATTTGACAATCGCACATTATTTTTTGTGCCTCTGATACTTCTGCATCAGGAGATACATTAAATACTTTTGTTGTCATTACTTCGCTTACAGGTGTTTGCTTAATATCCTTTTCACATGCTAAAGTTCTTAAGATTAAATCTCTATCTGTCACTAATCCTACAACCTTATTGTTATCACATACTGGAATACATCCTACATGTTTGTTAAGCATTAATTTAGCAACATCAGTTACTTTAGAATCTGGTTTAACACATGCAACTTCTTTGCACATACATTCTTTTACTTTCATATCTTTCCTCCTAATTCTTTTAATATATAATTATTCTTCCTCACTTTTGGAAAAATATGCAAAAAGAAGACAAATATTAAATTTGCCTTCTTTTTGCAGTTTTTATTTAAAAATATCTTGGCCTTGGTGGAGGTCCCATTGGTGGTCTGTTTGGCGCAGGTCTTGGTGGCATTTGCATTCCTGGTCCCATAGGTGGTCTTCCTCCTGGCTGAAATGGTGGTCTTACAGGTGGTCTGCTTGGTCTTCCCCATTCTCTCAATAATAATATTCTAATTAAATCTCTTAGTAAATAATTTGTTTGTCTTGTTTCTTTTACTTCTACTTCTGATTCTTTAGCATTTGGATTTATTACATCTCCATTTTTTAGAGGTGGCTTAGTTCGTACCGTACATTCAGTTTCTTGTTCTGGCTCAACGTTTTTATATATTTCATCTGTCATTTGTTCTAATAAATCTTTAGTAAGCTCTCTGTTTGAGTTAACATTGCATACCTTACATACCATAGGATATATAATTTTATATATTTCTGGATAGAATTCCGTTAAATCTCGAGCTTGCTGTTGCATCATTACCTCATCATCTGAATAATTATAAATGTCTTCTTGCTCATTTGTATATGTATAATTATTTGGTACATATGGCGAATAGCCAAGAACACTTCTCATGTAATCTTCATAATTTTGATAATCCATTATCAAACCTCCCTAACTAATAGATGTTATATTATATTCTGGAGATTTTATTTTAGTGCAAAAAAGTAACACGAATATAATTTAACTTACGGGCAAGTGCATCTATTGCATATCAAATCATAAGCTTAAATTTCCCTCAACCGATACTGACACACCGGGACTTATCACGGAAACAGGACGTATGTGTCCGGTTGACTTAAAAGCGAACCCGGTTGCTCGTCCTCATTTCGGCACAAGGCCATGCCACAACACAACCATCGTATATTCCCCTCATTGCGTAAATGCCCACACTATATTCCCACGTTATGTCACTACTACGCGTTAAGGGAAACACGCAAGGGTCAGCTAGCCAGTACGAGATCACAGAGAGCCCAGAAATCGGAGTATCCTCAAAAAGTAAGTTGTAAGCACTCTCGGAATTCATTAACCCACATATTACTTTATCCTCGCTTTTTGTAGTGCTTAAAGTCTGGGGATAGTAAGTATAAAAGGACGTAGGTATCGACACAGATGGATTAATGTCGGACAACTCTAACCACTTCTTTGATTCCTCATCCCAATATTCAAAGGAATTTGTAAAAGTAGTTACTTCTTCACCTTGTCCAGATTTCCCTTGAACGCGAACATAAACATAACCATCGTCCCTTAGCGTAAACACTAGTTCATCTCCGTAATGAATTGTTCCATCTTCAACTTCATATGAAGTCGGGTCATATCCTGTTACTCTGTTTATATCTTCTACATTTATTGATCTTGCACTTTCTGCCATCTTTCCATCACTGTATTTTGCTCCTGCATTGTTTAATATTTCTACTCCGTTTACATATCCATCTTTTCCTTCTAATGTTATTTCTTCTTGATTTGTATTTGTTGTTATTAATAATTTTCCATCTTCTGCTCCTAGTACATACCAATTTCCGTCTCCTATTTCTTTTTCTCCTAC